>JAYVJN010000421.1:0-5001 GCA_043769325.1 Acidobacteriota bacterium | reverse complement strand
CTTTACTCATTATGCTCTGTCTCCTCACACATTTACCCCTTTTTCTTCGTGCCTTGACCGTTCTTGATTTGGTTTCGTAACGGTGGCAGACGTAGATTAACACGTTCGATTTCCAGTTTGTGAGCGTCAGCGTCGGCTTTTTTGAGAAACTGTTCATATGCGGACAAGGCTTCGGGAAATTCGGCCAAACGGTCGTGCGTGATGCCTAAAAAGTAAAAAGTCACGGCGTTGTCCGGTTGTTTGTTCGCCAACCATTGAAACTCTGCCAAAGCTCCCGCGAAATCCTTCGCTTCAAATAATGCTGTGGCGAGATTCGCATGGGCTGTTTGATGTTCGGGCGCAATAGCCAGCACGCGCCGCAAAATGGCGGCGGCTTCAGGAAACCTACGCGCTTGCACCAGGGCCGAGGCGTAACCAACCGCGTAATCCGCGTTGCTTGGCGCTAATACTGCGGCGCGGCGATAGTATTCCAAAGAACGCGCTGAATCTTGCGTGCGCTGGCACGCGCCGAGACGCGCCAATAACGCGGCGTTTTCTGCTTGCTGCGCTTCTAGTTTGGCTAAAGTGGCGCAATTTTCTGCGTTCACCGGGCCTTCTAAAAGGATAGAGTTGTAAAGCGCGGTTACTTCCGCTTGCCCGCGCGCATTATCCGGCAGCGCGTCCAATGCGCGCAAGGCGTCGTTTTGGTGTCCGGCCTTTATGGACAGGTGCGCCAGGAATAAAACGGCGGGCAGGGAATTATTGGATGCGCTGGCCAGGGCGCGGGCATCGTTCAAGGCTTCTTCATAACGGCCCGCGTCACGCAACATTTCGGCGCGTTGTTGGCGCGCCGGCAGCGAACGCGGATTTACTTCAAGAGCCCGGCTTAAACTTGCCAAGGCGTCACTGGTTTTCCCCAACGCGCGCTCTAAAGAGCTCTGTGAAAGCCAGATAGAGGCCGGCGTGTTGCCGCTAGCAGTGACGAGTTTGAGGCGTTCCAGCAACGGCGGTAAAACCGCTTTATTGACTGGCGGACGCAAACGCAGTTCCACCAGGGCATTGAGGGCCACCGGATTCTTTACGTCTAATTTGAAGGCGTTTTCCAGTGCCGTTTCAGCCTCTTGCGGGCGTTTGAGTTGAATCAGTAAGGCCCCTAAAGCGGCGTGCGGCAAGGGCCATTCCGGGGTAATGGCAATGGCGCGGCGCAGGGCGTTTTCCGCTTCTGCCAATTGGCCGGAGGCCGTCAGCGCAGCGGCCCTTTGATATTCGGCTTCGGGAAACTCCGGGCGTAACTTCAACGCCTCTTCGTAACAGGCTAAGGCTTGCGCGAATTGACCGCGTTCGTGATAGTCCTGTCCCAACTCAAACAGTTTAACCGCATCGCCGGCGGCGGCACCAAAGTCGGGCGGTGTTTGCGCCGACACTAAGGTCGCCCCCAACCAGACAAAGCCAACCAAAACAGCGACGAAAGCCAACTGGGAAAGATTGTTGCGAATGGCGTAAAGACTTCTCAAAACATTTACCTGCATGAAAAAATGTAAATTGATAGTAACACTCTCCTTTGACCACGCAAAGTGTAAACTAAATGTTCACGGATGTTGGATGCAGGTTGCGCGAAATTAGCTGACTGCGCTAACATACAACCATAGAAAAAGCGCCTCCAATTCGCATGAGCTGTACCCGCGAGGATAGACAAGACGCTTCCGAAAACTAATTTACAATGAGGAGATGAAGCGATGAGTAGCAGCCCGATGGCCGACGACCCGCGCCAAGCTAAGGAAACCGACCCCTTTGAAGCGATGAAGGCGCGTTTTGACCGCGCAGCGCAAAAATTAGACCTGGATGAGGATTTATACAAATTTCTTATCGTTCCCAGCCGCGAAATCAAAGTTTATATTCCAGTGCGCCTGGATTCGGGCCACATCGAAGTCTTTGAAGGCTTTCGCGTGCAACACAATATCGCGCGCGGCCCGGCCAAAGGCGGCATTCGCTATGCGCCCGATGTAACTTTGGAGGAAGTAAAGGCGTTAGCGGCCTGGATGACCTGGAAATGCGCGGTGGTTAATGTTCCGTTCGGCGGCGGCAAAGGCGGCGTCATTTGTGACCCTTCACAGATGTCAATCGGCGAACTGGAACGCATGACACGCCGTTATGCCGCTGAATTAATAGACTTTATCGGGCCGGAAAAAGACGTTCCCGCGCCCGACATGAACACCAATGAACAGACCATGGCCTGGATTATGGACACCTATTCCATGCACGCCCGCCACACCGTCACCGCCGTTGTCACAGGCAAACCGGTTGGCCTGGGCGGTTCGCTGGGACGCCGTGAAGCCACCGGACGCGGGGTGTTATTTGTTGTTAATGAAGCAATTAAGCGGTTCAAATTAACGCCCGAAAAAACCTCGGTGGTCGTGCAAGGCTCCGGTAATGTGGGTGGCATCGGTGCTCAGTTAATGCACGAGGCCGGTTATAAAGTCGTCGCCATTTCTGACGTGCACGGCGGCATTTATAATCCAAAGGGCATTGATATACCTGCTGCGCTCAGGCATTTACAAGCCACGCGCTCATTTGAAGGCTTCGCCGGCACAGAAACCGTCTCCAACTCGGAATTGTTAGAACTGGAATGTGACGTGCTGGTGCCGGCGGCGACGGAAAACCAAATAACTTCAAAAAACGCTGACCGCATTAAGTGTAAAGTGCTGGCCGAAGGAGCTAACGGGCCAACCACCGCCACTGCCGACCAAATCTTACACAACAAAGGAGTTTTCGTTATACCGGATATTCTTGCCAACGCCGGCGGCGTTACCGTGTCTTATTTTGAATGGGTGCAAGACCGTATGGGCTATTTCTGGGACGAAAAAACGGTTAATAAACGGCTCGGCGAAATCATGGTGGCAAGCTTCAAAGACCTCTGCCGTTACGCCGATAAACACGATGTTGACACACGCACAGCGGCCTATATGCTGGCAATTGACCGCGTGGCGTATGACACCCGCATACGCGGGTTTTATGCCTAACAACAATGTTTGTTAGAGATGGTGAAAGAAAAACGCCATAAAATCACGGAAACACAAGGAAAATCCTTGCTTTCCATTGCAAGGTAGGGTATCTTTCTGGCACAGGCGAAGTCTATTATGTACTCTGCCATTAGACCTAATTTTTGTTAAAGTTCGGTTGACCGCCCAACAGCTAAGGCGTTTAAGGCTCTTTTACTGTGTTGTAAGTAGAGAAGTTCATTCATGCGGCCCTTATTTTTATGTAAAGGGCTTACGCCAAACGATAGCGGCTTCGTCAGCCTGGCTTTAGAAGTTTTGATATTTGTTTTTGCAGGAGGGATGCGATGAAACTCGCTCGTAGAGCGTTCTTAGTAACGCTCGCCCTGGCGATGCTGTGTCTTACGGTGTCAGCCCAGACTTTAAGATCGCCGAACGATCCGCGTAACCAATCGCCGACCGTCGGCACCGGCGGCCCCAGTGGCGGGCCTACCGGTCTTTTCACAATTTATGACGGCTCTACGTTGCGCAAAGGCGAATACACCTTCAGCCTGGCGTACAGCAATTACGACCGCGACCCAGGTGATGTTGATCTGACAATTGTACCGGCTAGTTTCCAAGTTGGTCTCAACGATTACGTTGAGTTGTTTTTCAACATGGATCTGTATCGCGGCATCAAAGTCAACAACCCACAGAATTTGTCGGGATTTTATCTGCCTAATTCGCAGTTGTCTCAAGGCAATGGTGTTTTGGGAAGTTCACCCGCCATTATCTTGGCGCCTTCCGGCCCCACTGTCGGCACGTTGGCTAATCGGGCAGTTTTCCGTTATCCACTATGCGTAAATGCTGGCTGTGCTGCCTTGTTCCCGACTTTTCCGGCAGCGCCCGCCCCCGGTAGCGCATTTAACGGGTTACGTTTCTGGGGACAACCCTTTGCGCAATACCCTTATGTTGGTGCCGCTGGCCCCAACTTCGGCCAAGGGCCTGGCGGCGTTGGTACGTTGTTTGGCTTCCCGGGATTCGCTACAACCTTAGGGCCGCCCCAGGCGTCGCCCAATAGCGGCAATTTCGGGACGGCAGACAGATTCCCAGGTATTGGGTCTCCGGTTGGCGGTATTTTGCCAGGCATCGTTCTGGCAACTAATTTCGTCAACAATCCAATTCCAGGCGGCAGCACGCTGGCGCAGCAATTTGTTCCGGCCACGTTCACCATCGCGCCAACTTATTTGCCAGACGCGCCGTTTATCAATCGGCTCTATGGTGAATCATCGTTCACGCAGGCTGTAGTTGGCGGTAAAATTCGTTTAACCGCTCCCAATAGCCCATATGGTGTGGCTTTGCTGCCTATGTATCGCTTCTATTTGGATAAAGCGGATGACGCTGCTGGCTTTAACCAATTGCAACGCGGTTCTGGTGCTGGCGGCGATATCGGCGATTTTGGTTTGATGGGTGTCGTTGATGCCCGCCTCAGCCGTTCTGTCAATGTTTCGGTCAATGCCGGTTATTGGCTTAACAGCAACCCGAAAGGTCAATTCCCCACAGGTGAATTTACGTTGTTAGACAGACCTGATGAATTGCTAATCGGGATAGGCTTTGACTTCCCTGTCAATAAATATGTACAGCCTATATTTGAAGCGCGAAGCACTCAGTATGTAGGTGGACGCACGCCCAATGCTTTTGAGAACAGTCCGGTGGAAGCGCTTGCCGGTATCAAAATCTATCCGCGCCGCTGGTTCGGGTTGGGCTTTGCTTATCGCTATCACGTTAATCAACAAGATAGATCAGCTTTTGCTGGGCGTGACTTCAATACAACTGTAAATGTTGCCGGAATTCCAAACGGAGTTGTGGTTCCAAGTTCAGTGCCGGCTACCAATGGTGGTTTTCCGCGTGGGTTCTTCCCCTCGGATGATGCTAATGGTTTTATGGGTCAATTCTGGATTGGCCGCCGCAATTCACGCGGCGCGGCTGCTCCTAAAAACGGGCCGCCGACGGTTAAGCTTGACGCTTCGACGAATTCAATTAAATT
>JAYVJN010000420.1:0-4165 GCA_043769325.1 Acidobacteriota bacterium | reverse complement strand
TCATTTCAACGGTAAAGGCTACGGACACTTGAAGGTGGAACTCGCGGAAATCACCAACGAATTTCTGCGCCCCCTGCAAGAACGCATCAACGGCATTTCCGACGGCGAACTTGACGGCATCCTCGCGCACGGACGCGACCACGCCCGCACCGTCGCCCGCGAGACGCTTACGCAAGCCTATGCTAACATGGGGCTTAAAGGAGCGTAATGAAAGTTATCCAGAGGGCTTTCTCATAAAAATCGTGCCGGTGTCAGGACAAGCTACGTTTTCACTTATCAGCTATCACTTATCACTTATCACTTGTACGACGCTATCCACGCCTGATTAAAAGCCATACAGGTGATAAGTGAAAAGTAAGAGGTGAAAGAGCCGCGCCTTTCGACATTGGCGCAGACATCTAACACGCGGCGTGATGATAAGGCTTAAACATTAGTTCCTGAAATGGCTTTGGCTTAAATAATGGAAGCGGCGCAACAACAATTCAGTTTCACTTTTAACGACGCCCGCCCGTCTATTTCGGCGCAACGCGGCGGCGAGGAATTGCGCCTGGTCTTGGGCGAATTTGCCGGGCCGTTGGATTTGTTGTTGTACCTCATCCGGCAAGAAAAAGTTGACCTGTTCGACATTCCGATTGCCCGCATTACTGATGAATACTTGCGCTATCTGCGCTTAATGCAGAACCTGGACATTACCGTCGCGGGCGATTTTCTCGTCATGGCGGCGACGCTCATCGAAATTAAATCGAAGATGCTGCTGCCGCGCGACCCATTGGCAACAGAGGATGAGGAAGAGATTGACCCACGCGAAGAACTCGTCCAACGTCTGCTGGAACACCAGAAATACAAGGCCGCCGCGCAGATGCTGTGGTCGCGTTCCACCGTTGAGCAAGCCGTTTACACGCGAGGCAAAATCGAGACCGATGAGCAAAACCCGGAAGTTTCCGTAGGGGTCTTCGATTTACTCGCCGTCTTGCAAAAGATTGTCTCGCGCCAAATGGAAGAAATCGCCATGGAAATCCAGCGCGAAGAAATGACGATGGCGCAAATGCTGGCGCGGCTGCGGGTGTTTGTGCGGCAAGCCAAAGAGTTGAACTTGAGCGACTTTTTCGCCCTCGCACACACGCGCCGCGAACTCGTCGCCGCATTTTTGGCTGTGTTGGAATTGGTCAAAGCCGCCGAAATCACGCTCACCCAAAGCGCGACATTTGGCGAAATCCTAGTTCGCGCATTGTAAATGCGAATCAGGCTTTGAACTGACAAGAAACGGAGCGCGCCACGCGCTTGTCCGCAACGAGCCGCCAGGCGAGTGATGCCCGTGCATTACCAGGCTTGGTTTCGGGCCACACGCCGCTTCGTTACGTTTTTTCGCGCTCACGCGCTCAGGCGGACAAGGCTGTCCGCGCTCCAGTCGTAAGCGTTGCGGTTTCAACGAAAAGTTGCATAAGCAATGGCAGAAATGCTTGAAGCAAAACAATCTCCGCTTAATGAATTCACAGACGCGCCGCCGGTGGCCCGCAGTCTGGCGGAGCTAATGGCGATTGTCGAAACCCTGATTTTCGTGGCTGACGAACCCGTCACGGCGAAAACATTGGCCGAGGTGCTTAACGAAGACAAAGACTGGATAAACACCGCCCTGGAAAGCTTGGCCGATGAATTCAACGCCCGCAACGGCGGCTTGCAGGTGCGCGAAGTAGCCGGCGGCTGGCAAATCTGCACGCGGCCCGAACACCACGAACACATCCGCGCTTTCCTCAAATCGCGCCCGTCGGCGAAATTGTCTTTGGCGGCGTTGGAAACCCTGGCCGTCATCGCCTACAAACAGCCCGTCACCATCCCCGAAATCATGGAAGCGCGCGGCGTGCAATCATCTTCGGCCATCAAAACGCTGCTCGACAAAAAACTCATCACCGCCAAAGGCCACAAAGAGACCGTCGGACGCCCCATGCTCTACGGCACATCAAAGGATTTTCTGCTACAGTTTGGCCTCAAAGACTTAACAGAACTACCGAGTATGGAAGACTTTGAGGATTTAGCCGGAAGCGCGAGTTAAATCAGTTCGCCACTAAGCATTTCAGGTATTTTCAAATCGTCAACTAATGCCAGCAAGTCTGTATAAGCTTCCGCAAAAGGTACAAACAAAGTACGGGTCGTATCAGCTAACTCGTTGTAGTCCTTCTGCGCTTTCGCTCTAACTTCCTCGTTACGAAAAGCTTGGCGCGATACCGAGACGTTGCGGCCAGCCGCTTTGCGTTGCAAAAACTGTGCGACTTTGTGCCGATCCAGCTCAGGGCTTTGCCGTAAACTTACAGCAATATCCAACAAATCTTGACGACGGTAGCGATTGCGTATAGGTTGCTGCAACAGGGCTCGGAGTTTCTCGCTTACGATGTCTTCAAGGGTCGAAACCTGCAATGGATTTGCGGCATCAATTTCAATCTTTACGGACTCACAGACCACTTCGTTTAAGCTAAGTTCAATCAGAACAACAGATGAAACATCCTCACCTTGTTCAATTCGCGCACGATTTCTATGAGCATCAGGAAGTCCGTAACCTACTTTGATAGCAAATGTCACAAATGTCCTGTTTTCTCCGGGCGGTTGTTGTTTGACGCTTTGCACGCGAAAACCAATCCCTAATTCGTCTCCAGACCGCCGTAACCCCAGCACGAGTAATCGCTTGATGGTTTCGGCAGATAAATCCGCTACGAGTGAAGAAAAGTCTAAATCTACTGTGCTGCGATTAGGCTGCCAAACAAAGTCAAGCGCATTGCCACCCTTGAATACAATCGTTTGGCTGAGTTCCCTGGAAGAAGCAATCGCCCGTAACACGCCATATTGAGCAAAACGAAACTTCGCTTCCGTTATGGCAATGCGGTTCTCTGTGGCCCATTGTCCGATTGCAGAAAAAGCTGTGGGATATTGCAACTTTATCATAATTCATGCAGTATGGTGGTAGGTGTATTGATCGACAATTTCCAATGCTCACTAAAGCTAGGCGCAAACGGGGCGCTTCCTAAAAGCCGGCTAGAACTGCCGCGCTTTGCCTGGTTCGCCCATTGTTTCGCCGAATCCGTCAAAAGACCTAATTCTTCCAGAATAAAGCCAACCCGTTGCTTTAGCACAGCAACGGCAAACAACTCCACATAATTCTCAATTTGCCGCAAGTCTAACAAATCTTTATAGCCGACCCAAGCCCGCAACACATTATCAAAACCACCGCACCATTCAGGGCGCAACAACCCATCAAGCAATGTTTTCTCCGGCGTTGTGACCCGCACCGGATAACCTTGCGGAGCATACTCTTGATAACCAAAGACATCTTTGACCTTGTGCAATTTGAGTTCTTGCGTCCCGATTTTGTCAGATTTCCGGCCCGGCACCAGAGGCATCTCCGCCCAATCTTCGGGCGTCGTCCCAAGAGGCAATATCATCACTTTATCACTCGGAACCGCCGCGTGAATAATCTTAGGCAAATCATTCGTCAATTTGTGAAAAGCAAATGCTGAATGATAACTAATCGTTGCAAATGGATGTAGCTCCATCAAAATCTCCTCTTCTTCAACTTCCTCAGTCCGCGCATATGGGGCTATTACCAGATATAAATGAGGTAAATTACCAATTTTCTTTAAACTACCCGTTTTCTTCAAACGGGCTAGAATAGGCCATATATCTCCAATGTTTTGTGGCACATTCTGCCACCGACGCCTTTCGACAGGGTGAGTTTTTGCAAAGCGTCTCAATAATATAGTTGCCCGCCAGTCTGAAACAACTCGCCGATTCTCTTTCGCCAGGGACTCAAATAAGGCGTCGGTTATAGAGTATTTGATAGTGTCAAATGTAACTAGATTCTTCATGTATCCTTGTGTCATCGTCCTAAGGACGATGACACAAGGATACATGACAAATCTATATTTGTCAAGGGTTCGGATATATAGAGTTTTGTCAATGTTAATCTTCGCCTAATACCGCTTTACCCCTTGAAGCCAGTAGGCAGCAGACAGCAGGCAGCAGGCAGTAGAAAAAGAGAAATGCTGCTACTGGCGACCCCGCCGGAAAGTCATTGGCAGAGACAGGACGGCGGCGGCGGTTCTGGCTGTGTCAGCGCAACGCGGCTTCTTACTGCCGGCTGCCGGCTGCTGGCTGCCTGCTGCCGCGTTGCGGCCTT
>JAYVJN010000419.1:0-5027 GCA_043769325.1 Acidobacteriota bacterium | reverse complement strand
GCCGTCGGGCCGGATGTCGCTATCCCCAATGACGCGCAAATCATCCGCGCCGAGGGGCAGACGTTGCTACCCGGCTTGTTCGATTTGCACACGCATTTGCCTTACGCGACGGCGGGCCGCGTAACACCGGACTGGCCGCGCAATTTACAGGCTTATCTTTACTGCGGCGTGACCAGCGTGGCCGATTTCGGGACTTACGGCGAGACGTTCGCGCCAATGCGCCAATTGCTGCAAAGCGGCGCGGTGCAGGGGCCGCGCATCGCTCTGGCGGCGCGGATGTCCACGCCCGGCGGACACGGCGCGGAGGGCGGGCGCGGCACGATTTTCACCGCCGAAGCCATCACGCCACGCGAAGCCCGCGCCGCCGTCAAACGGCTGCACGAAGCCTATAAACCTGACGTTATCAAGGTTTTCACCGATGGCTGGCGTTACGGCGCGGCCCCCGATATGACCAGCATGGAAGAACCCACGCTGGCGGCTTTGGTGGACGAAGCGCACAAACGCGGGATGAAAGTTTTGACCCACACCGTCACACTGGAAAAGGCCAAAATCGCGGCCCGCGCCGGCGTGGATGTATTGGCGCACGGCATCGGCAACGCGCCCGTTGACGACGAACTCATCCAACTAATGCGCGCCAAAGGCACTTATTACGCATCAACTTTAGCGGTTTACGAACCACGCGGGGCCGGCATCTTGTCGCCCTTGTTGGACGACGTGCTAGACCCCGACACGCAGACCGCCGCGCGTCTCGCGCCGCCAGGCCAAGCTTCGCCAAGCGTTGCCGAAAGTCCGGCGCGGATGCGGCGTTGGGGCAATCTTAACAACAATTTAGCCGCACTCTTTCGCGGCGGCGTCAACATCGCCAACGGCACGGACGCCGGCGTCAGCGGCACTTATCATGGTTGGGCGACGGTGCGCGAAATCGAACTCGCTGTAACTGCCGGTTTGCCGCCTTTAGCCGCGCTTGCCGCCGCGACGGGCAATAGCGCGAAGGCTTTGGGCGTGGACAATGAACGCGGCGCGATTGCGTCGGGCAAATTGGCGGATTTAGTGTTAGTCAACGGCGCGCCTCACCGTAACATCAACGATTTAGAGAAGATAAGCCGCATCTGGTTGGGCGGCAAAGAGCAAGACCGCGCACAGATGGCGCGTAATCTCTCCACCTCTGCGCCAACGGTTTTACCCGCCGGAACAGCGCAGGAAAAGCTGGACGACCTGGAACGCCCCGATGGACGCACCCAACTTGATACGCTCTGGATTGATTCCACCGATGGCGGCCATGACCACTCACAAGTGTTGTTTCAAAGGACTTTACGAGATAGCAACAACCATGCGCTGGCAATTCTGGCGCGGATGAGCGAAAAAGAACGCCCCTTTGTGCGCCTGAGTTTGCCGCTCTCACGCGGGGCCGTCACGCCGGTTGATGTGAGAGCGTTTCGCGGAGTGCGTTTCGACGCGCGCGGCGAGGGAAATTACCGTTTCATCACGCCGACGACTGGCGTGCGCGACGGCAATTTCTACCAAGCCGCGTTCAACGCCGGCGCAAAATGGCAAACCGTCAAAATTGACTTCGCCAAGCTGAAACAACGCGACGCCCGCGAAGCATCTGCGCCAGGCGACGGCGCGGGCGAGGATCATTCCGACCACGCCGATTTGCTTGCTCCAGACGCGCTCTCCTACTTTTTGCCACAAAACACGCCCGCCGCTTGGACGGGCCACGATGTACTCTCGTTGGTTTGGGAAATCGCCCGCCCCGCCGGTCAGTCGGCCTGGCTGGAAATTGATAACGTGCGCTTTTACAAATAAAGCCGGGTAGTTTCGCCACGAATTAGACGGAGGTAAGCAAAAGTATTCCGGCGTTTAGAGTTACGCTTTTAAGCGTGAGTTTTACGCCGCGAAGCCAGTAGCCAGTAGCCAGTAGCCAGTAACTAAGCCTACCGCTTGCTGCCAACTGGCGAAGCGCGAAGGTCGCGTCATTGGCGCGTGCCGTTGGCGACGGCGGTTCTGGCAGAATTAGCGCAACGCGGCTTCTTAACTGCCCGCTGCCTACTGCCCACTGCCGCGTTGCGGCGTAAAACTCACGCCTGAAGGCGTAACTCTAACTTTTTATCTGGTTTGTTTGAAATTTTTCACTGTTATTTGACATATTACTATGGAAAGGGAAGAAAACGGCTTATACTAAACGTAGCAATCATTCAGACTTGTTAAATAAGTTTCCCCAAGAAGCGTTGGCTTACCTAAGGAGCAAACTTCAGAAATGCCCGTCCCCGGCTACATTAACTGCGAATTGCGTTTGCATAGTTCACAGTCGGCCAGTATCAAAATATTTGACGACACTGGAGGAGAACCGGCGAATTATTCCGACCGGCCCGTCAAATGTCAAAACCTGTTGCCACAACTGGCGACACTGGACGACGCGAAAGCTTACGGCAAACTGCTCTTTCAGTCGCTTTTTACGACGGAAAGCGATTTGCTCACGGGCTATCGCGTGGCTCTTTTCCAAGCCCAACAAGCCAAGAAAACACTCCGCTTTCTCTTGAGTTTATCCGACGAAGCGGCCCAAGAGTTGCTCTCTATCAATTGGGAATGGCTCTACGACCCGCAGTTGGGAGCATTTCTCAGCCGTTCGCCGGCGATCAGTTTTTCGCGCCGTTTGGGTGACAAACCCCTGGCCGAACCCGTCGCCAACAACACGCCGCGGGCGTTAGTCGTTGTTTCCAACCCCAAAGACTTAAAAGAGTACGAAAAGCTCAACCTGGCCGCGCTTTCGCGCCAGCAGTTGGAGGGCATTTTCCGCCAAGCCCTGCCCAACAACGGCCCAGGGTTGGCTTATGAATTTCTGCAAGACGAGGCCACGCCGCAAAATATCCTGGAGCGGCTCAACACCGGAAAGTACCAGATTTTACACATCCACGCGCACGGCGTTTTGCTCAATAACGGGCAAGTCAATCTGGTGCTGGAAAATGCAGCCGGCGAGACCGCCTTTTTGGACGAAGATTTTTTCAGCGAATTGTTTCAGGGCGACCCTTCCGCTTACGGCGTGCGCCTGGTGCTGCTGATGGCCTGTCATGGCGGCGTGTCCACCAAGCAAGGCGAACCGTTTAGCGGTTTGGGGTTAAAACTGGTGGAAAAGGGTTGCCCGTCCGTCGTTTTGCTTGGCGACGCCATCAGCGTCAACGCCGGCGACATCTTTACCAAGTATTTTTATGGCAATTTAGTCGCTTCGCAAGGCCAGGTAGATGTGGCGTGTAACCGGGCGCGTCAACTATTGGCGATGGCTACACAGGAATCGCCCTTCGTCGAATGGGGTTTGCCCACGCTTTACAACAACGCCAAAAACGGCCTGCTCTGGCAACCTGCCGCAAACGGTAACGGTAACGGCAACAGCGCGGCCTCCGTCAACGACCCCGCCGCACCCGCCTCCGGTCAACTTGTGCCTTCCTTGTTGTTGGAACATTTGCGGCGCGAAGACGGCGGCGTCATCCCTATTATCGGCCCCGAACTGACACGCGGCTGGCTGCTTTCCGACAAAGAACTCGCCAATCTCTTGGCAGACAAAGTGGCGTTGTATAAAAACCGTCCGGCATTGGCGGAACGCTACAAATTAAGCCGCGTCGCCAAAGCCATCGAATTAGACGACGGATATGACCGCGACCTGGTGGTGAAAACGCTCTGTGGCTTTCAAAAAGAGTTTGTCTTGCAACGGCTTAAAGTAGAAGACCGGAAGCAGAAACAAAATCTGCCCTTAGACGCTTTGCTGAAAGCCTTTGCCTTTCAGTCGGCGGCTGACACCACGCCATATTCCGTGCTGGCGCAACTGCCTATCTCTTATTATCTGACCACCAACCACGATAACCTGCTTTACCAAACACTAGCGCAAACGAAGGAAGCCAAACTGCGCGAACTTAACGGCGTGCAGCGCGAATCTTGCCATTGGCACGAAGCGGCGCAAGAGACCATGGCCTACAAAACTTTGCGCGGCACACGCGATAACCCTTTGGTGTTCCACCTTTACGGACAATACGAAGACCCGGATTCGCTGGTTTTGACGGAAGACGACTATTTCGATTTTCTCAGCAATGTGCAACAGGAAAGCTGGCGCGTGCCCGAACCTTTGCGCCAATCTTTGACGCTTTCGACGCTGCTGATTATAGGCTTTGACATTCGCAAGCTGGATTTCCGCGTGCTGTTCAAAGCCATTATTGACCGCCTCAAGCCGATGGTGAAAAGCGCGCAATTGCCCAAGTTTCGCCGCGCCGTGATTCAGATTGAGGACGAAGCGGACATGGAAAACGAGGCTTTCCGGCGTTTTATGGAACAAGTCAGCGGCCTTATCAGCGTCACGCCGATTTTTGGCACGGCCCGCGATTTTCTGCTCGAACTACGCGACAAACACAACAACGGGGGATAATCCACAGTGTCAGCAGCCGAAGTTACCATGCCCAAACCGGAATTGCCCTACGTTGGCCCGCGCGCTTTCACCAAACGCGACGGCGCGGTTTTTCACGGACGCCAGGAAGAGGCGAAACGGTTGTTGTCGTTGGCAATAAACGATCGCACCGTGCTGCTCTACGCGCGTTCCGGCGCGGGCAAAAGCTCTCTCGTCAACGCCTGGTTGATACCCGAACTGAAAAAACTGACCGGCCTCAACGATAAAGACGAAACCGTCCCCTTTGAAGCCATCAGCATCCGCGTCGGCGGCGAACTTGCCTACAATGAATTGAGGGATATAAACTTGTTTGCCGTCAACACTTTGGCGCGACTACGCCCGCCGGATGCGCCGCTGCCGCCGGCATCAGAATTACGGGGTTTGACGCTCGGCGAAATGCTGGCCCGCCATTGGCAAATGCCCGAAGTCCCCACCTGGCTGATTTTCGACCAATTCGAGGAAATTTTCACCACGCCGCACGCGCAAGAGAGTATGCGGACGCAATTCTTCGCGCAATTGGGCGATGTGCTACGCGACCCGGATTCCTTGCTTTCCGCTATTTTCGTCATCCGCGATGATTATCTGGCCCGCTTGTCGC
>JAYVJN010000418.1:0-2532 GCA_043769325.1 Acidobacteriota bacterium | reverse complement strand
GCCTAAACCCTGTGCTTTCAGTCGTTGAAACGCGCCTTTCATGCGTTCGATGGCCCAGAAAAGATTGACGGCGGTGGGCCGCGTGCCGGCCATCATGTCGCAGTAATACGAGAAATCGTCCTCTAAATCGGCGACGGCGGTGCCTACCGAAGCCCGTGCGCCCAAAGCCAGCCCGAACGCCGCCGAGACGCCAATCGCCGGCGCGCCGCGCACGGTCATGTTGCGGATGGATTCCGCGACCTCTTCGCAAGTTCTTAGCGTTAAATAAGTTACTTCCGTCGGCAAGATGCGCTGGTCAAGCATCAGCAAGCCTTCATCCGTCCATTCCACAGTTTTAATCATCGGTTTAATTGCTCCACAAGAAAATAGATAGAAATTGAACCAGCATTTTAACTTATTGCGTCCAATCTTCCCACAGCAGTCCGGGGATATTCTCAAAGTCTTTGACGTTGCGCGTCACCAACACGCCGTTATGCGCCAAAGTAATCGCCGCAATCGCCAAATCATTAGTGCCCACGCGCAACTTTTGGGAGCGCATCTGGTCGAAAATCCGCGCCGCCACATCATCGAAAGGCAGGCAGCGCGTATCAAGGTAAAACTCAAGCCCTTTTTGTAGGCGCGAATAGGCTAGGGCACGCGCCGCGCCACTGGGCGCACGCCGGCAAGCCGGCATCCAGCCACTCAAATCCTCGCCGAAGGTGACAAGACTGGTAACTACCAAATCATCAGCCGACAAGGTTCGCAAACGTGCCACAACTTTCGGGTGAGAGTTTTGTAAAAAACCGGCAATATCCGTATCCAGAACGTATAAAGGCACTCGTTATTCTCCGTTGCTATCGTTTTCGGCCAGTTCGCGCTGTTTCCTTCTTTCAGCATAGATTTCTTCGATATGCTGTAACATCGCTACTTCGTCACCAACGAATTTGCCGGCGGCGCGCAGCCAGGCTTGCGGGCTGTCCGGGCGTAGCGGCCCGGGGCCGTTTCCCACTTCAATGCTCACAACTTCAACGCCGGCGAGATAATTTTCGGCGGCGCATTGTGCTTTATCAATGGCGTCTTTGCGCGTGGGGCCTTCTGCCGTCAGGTTGGACAGGGCGGGAATCACGGCGCGGAAAAGGCCGTCGCGTTTTTCAATGATTACAGAATAGTTCATGGCGTATCTCCCGCGTGACATCATAAACGCCTGGCGCGATGCGGGCAAACACGCGCCGGCGGCTTGAGACTTGGCGCGGCTTGTGGCACAAATAACGGCTTTGGGAGAGCAGGGCCGAGCCTTTTGTCGAAACCTATTTTCAGCGCACGTTGGCAGAGCATTGACGCGCTGCGCGGGATAGCCGCGCTGGCGGTGGTCTTTTTCCATTTGTTCAAGCAGACGCCGGAAGATAAGGGCGTGGTTGTTCCCGTGTTGGCGAATGGTTTGCGTTCGGTGGCAGAGTATGGCTTTGCCGGGGTCTTCCTTTTCTTCGTTATCTCCGGCTTTTGCATACACTTGCGCTGGGCCAAAGCGACGGCGGCGGGTCATGCGCCGGATATGGCGTTTCTGCCTTTCTGGAAACGTCGCTGGCGCAGGTTGTATCCGCCTTACCTCGTCGTGCTGGCGATGTTTATGCTCTTGGGGGCTGCACGCGGCGATTTGCGCCTCAACGGGTTCTTCTTTTACGACTCATTGATGCACCTGTTGATGCTGCACAACCTGGACAAAAGCACGGTTTACAGCATCAACGGCGTTTTCTGGACACTCGCCATTGAAGAGCAGCTTTACCTGGCCTATTTCCTTTTGCTCTATGTGCGAAAGCGGTTCGGCTGGGCGTGGGCTTTGTTGATGTGCGCGGGGGCGCGAGTGGGTTGGTTTATTTTTGGCAACTATTGGTCTTACGCGCTGGTTGGGTGGCACGTTCCGGTCAATGAATCGGCGTTGACACACTGGTTGACGTGGGCTTTGGGGGCGTTGGCGGTGGAGTGGGCGTTGGGCTTGGTGAAATTGCCCAAGTGGTGCAAAAGCTTTAGTTTAGGCATTGCGCTGTTGCTGGCGGCGGTGAGTCTGGAGAGCCTTATGCCCTGGAGCGAGCAATTCCCGCGTTACGCTCACGACGCGCTCTGGCTTATCACGCATCCGGTCTGGGGCCTGGCATTTTTTTGCCTCCTCAACCACTTCGTCCACGCTGAAACTGACTGGCAGAAACGCGCGCGCGAGCCGCGCTGGGTCGGTGTTTTGGCCGCCGTCGGGCTGTTTTCCTACTCGCTTTACCTGACGCACGAACTCGTCCTGATGCAGATGTACCAATTCTGGATTATGCGCCAGGCCTGGCTGGTCATCGCTCTCGTGGTCATGCTGCCGCTCACTTTAGCTTGCGCCTGGGTCTTTTTCTGGCTCTGCGAAAGACCGTTCTTAAACCCGCCAAGAAGCCAGTAGGCAATAGACATTATTCGGAATAAGGTTTGATAAATTGCCACTAGCTTTAGCTAGTGGGGCTAAGTCTAGCAACAAGCTGGCTTTAGCCAAATCTAAAGAAAAACAATCAAACCGCCTTT
>JAYVJN010000417.1:0-4394 GCA_043769325.1 Acidobacteriota bacterium | reverse complement strand
GCCGCTGCGGGTTCCGGGGCTGGCGCGGTTGGATGAGCATTAGCGGTTTGCGGCGTCGCGTCGGGCGTTTGCGCGCTTACCGCCGCCGTTGCGCCAAGCAGCAATAGGGAAATTATTAGACAATTAAGATATGTTCTAAAATTGAACATCTAAGAATAGCTCCTCTGGGAAAACCGTTGCAGAAAAACCTTCTGGCAACTGTGTTAAGGCAAACTGCGATAACCAAAAGCAGTAGCGAATCAAGGGCTAGTACGTCGGGAAAATGCTTCCGGTTTCAAGAAATCGGGGCCGGCGCGCCCAAATTGCCCGCCGCGTTGGGTAAAATACTTGACAGCCTCGCGCTGCCGGATTATCTTGCCCTTTTCTATAACGTCGCGTTTACTTCGTCATTACACCCGCAAAAATTTAGCGCGACCACAGAGAATTGACGAATCAGTTTGGCGAGGGCAACTTTGCTACTCAACCATTCCTTAACACTTTTGCTTTAGGAGGCTTCATAACATGGGCATCAAAATTGGTATTAACGGTTTCGGGCGCATCGGACGCAACGTCTTACGCACCGCTTTGGGCAACTCGGACTTTAACTTTGTCGCGGTCAATGATTTGACCGACACGAAAACGCTGGCGCATTTGCTCAAATACGATTCGGTGTTGGGCAATCTCGACCACGATATTTCTGCTGACGGTAATTCTATCAAGGTCGGCGATGACCGTTTTCGCGTGTTTTCGGAGAGAGACCCGGCCTTGATTGACTGGGAATCTGTCGGCGCGGAAATCGTCATTGAATCCACCGGCATCTTTACCGACGCCAACGCCGCCAAAAAACACCTGCGCGGGCCGGTGAAAAAAGTCATTATCTCCGCGCCCGCCAAAAATGAAGACATCACGATTGTCTTAGGCGTCAACGAAGGAAAGTATGACCACGAAGCGCACCACATTATTTCCAACGCTTCCTGCACCACCAACTGTCTCGCGCCCGTCGCCAAAGTGATGCACGAAAATTTCGGCATCAAACTGGCGCAGATGACCACTATCCATTCTTACACTAACGACCAGCAGTTATTAGACTTACCGCACAAAGATATGCGCCGCGCCCGCGCCGCCGCTTTGTCCATGATTCCGACCACAACCGGCGCGGCTAAGGCTGTTTCACTGGTTATTCCCGAACTCGAAGGCAAATTCGACGGCATCTCAGTGCGCGTTCCGACGCCGAACGTTTCGCTCGTTGACGTGGTGATGGAAGTGGAAAAGGCCACGACCAAAGAAGAAGTCAACGCCGCGCTCAAGGCCGCCGCCGAAGGGCCGATGAAAGGCATTCTCGCCTTTAGCGAAGAACCATTGGTTTCAGTTGATTTCCGCAAAAACAATAATTCTTCTATCGTTGACGCTGACTACACCAAAGTCATCGGCGGCACGATGGTCAAAGTCCTCTCTTGGTACGACAACGAATGGGGCTACTCATGCCGCGTGCGCGATTTGATTAAATTCATCGCCGCCAAAGGCTTGTAAGACGGTAGGGGCCGGCCTATACGTTGGCCCTTACCGATACTGACCGCGCACTAATGAACGAATTACAAAACCCTCACGACCATTTTTTCCGCTATGCTTTCTCACAATTGGAGGTGGCGAGAAGTTTTCTCACGCACTACGCGCCAGCCGCCGTTGTCGCGCAGTTTGATTTGGCGACTTTGGAAGTCACGGCGGAAACTTTTGTGGATGACGAACTGCGCTCGCATCACACTGATTTGCTTTATCGCGTAAGGCTGAAAACTGGTGAAGCGGCTTATATTTACATTTTGTTGGAACACAAAAGCTATGCCGATGAACAGGTTGCGTTTCAGCTATTACGCTACGGCGTGCGAATTTGGGAGCGTGTGCCGCGCGCCACTGACAGCAAAATGCCGCCGATTTTTCCGCTTGTCTTTCATCACGGCCCGATGCCCTGGCGCGTGAGCCAACAATTCGCCGACCTGGTGACAGAAAACGAAATGCTGGCAGAATACACGCCGCATTTCAAGTATCATCTCTGCGATTTGTCAGCCCAAAGCGCGGCGAAACTGAAAGGCATCGCGTTGGCGCGTCTGGCCTTATTCGTGATGCAAAGTATTTTCGCGCCGGATTTGTTGACGCGCCTGGATGAAATCGCTTCGCTCATGCGCCAGGCGCAAAACCAAACCGCGTTAGAGTTTTTCATCGTCGTCTTGCGGTATTTGGCGGCAGTCAATGATAAAATCACGGATGAGGTTTTGCGGCGCGTCGTGCGCCGGAGTTTACCCGCGCAGGAGGAGAAAGTTATGGCAACCTTAGCTAGTCAATGGGTGCAAAAAGGCGTCGAACAAGGCGCGCAGCAGATTTTACAGCAATGGACGGAACAGCTTTTGCGGAATTTGGAGCGCAAGTTGGGCGCGTTCAGTGAAAAGACTAAACATCGAGTGCGTGTTTTGACTGCGGGCCAAGTTGAACAATTGATGGACGCCGCCTGGGATTTCAAAAAGAAATCAGACCTGACCAAATGGCTGGACGATTGCGAACATCCGACAGAAACTGAGCCTTCGATATTAAACTGATGGCTAACAATAACTTGAGCGAATCATGAGTAAACTTTCCAGCAAAGATTTAGACCTTTCGGGCCGGCGCGTTTTTATCCGCGTGGATTTCAACGTCCCCATTAAAGACGGCGTGGTCACGGACGACACGCGCATACGCGGGGCCGTGCCGACGATAAATTACGCCATCGAACACGGGGCGCGGGTTATTCTGGCGTCGCATTTAGGGCGTCCGTTAAAGGATAAGAAGAAGGCTGAAGAAGCGGGCAAGCCTTACGACGCCAACAAATACAGCTTGCGGCCCGTCGCCGCGCGGTTAGGCGAGTTGTTGGGGCGGGCCGTGCCAATTACCGATGATTGCGTGGGCGAACAGGTCAACGCCGCCGTTGCCGCGCTGCAAGACGGCGATGTTCTGTTGTTGGAAAATCTGCGCTATCACGCCGGCGAGGAAGCCAACGACGAAGCCTTTGCCGCGCAACTTGGCGAACTGTGCGATTTATACGTCAACGACGCTTTCGGCGCGGCCCATCGCGCCCACGCTTCGACGGCGGGCATCGTCGCCCATGTCAAACAGGCCGCCGCCGGTTTGTTGATGGAAAAGGAGTTGGAATATCTGGGCCGCGCCGTGAGTAATCCGGCGCACCCGTTCGTCTCAATACTTGGCGGCGCGAAAGTCTCCGACAAAATTCCGGTTATCGAAGCCCTCATTAAACGCAAAGTTGACAAACTGCTTATCGGCGGCGCGATGGCTTATACTTTTTTCAAAGCGGAAGGCTTCACCATCGGCAAATCGTTGGTAGAAGACGAGATGCTGGCAAAAGCCTTAGAAATTAAACAACAAGCCGCAGAAGCCGGAGTCGAACTGCTGTTGCCCACCGACCATTACGTCGTGGACAGTTACGACCCTTTGCACAGCCGCCACGCTATCCCGATTGAGTTTACCAATATCGGCCACATCGGTCTGGACATCGGCCCCGAAACCGTTGCGCGTTTCACCCACGCCCTGCAAGGCGCGCAGCTTATCATCTGGAACGGCCCGATGGGTTTATTTGAAGAAAAACCTTTTGACGAAGGAACCTTTGGCATCGCCCAAGCCGTTGCAAATGCGGCAGATGCGGGCGCAACAGTCATCGTCGGCGGCGGCGATTCCGTTGCGGCGGTCACGCAAGCCGGCGTTGCCGAACGCATCACGCACATCTCCACCGGCGGCGGCGCGACGCTTGAGTTTCTCGCTGGCGACGAACTGCCCGGTGTGGCGGCGTTGAACGATAAATAACAAAAATGAGGTGTTTTATGAACTGGCAAGAAGTCTGCGCGCATCCGAGTTTGCAAAATCTGCCTTTCAAAATCGAACTCAACTCACGAGGGCAAATTATTATGTCTCCCGCCAAAATTGCTCACGCCGCCTATCAAGGAGAGATAACTTTTCAGTTGCGGTTGCTAGGCTCACATTTGGGTAAAGTCCTGACCGAATGCGCGGTAGCTACGCCGCAAGGCACAAAAGTGGCCGATGTCGCGTGGGCTTCGCGGGCCCGATTTACCATCATCAAAGGCGAAACCGAATGTTCGGTGGCCCCGGAAATCTGCGTGGAGGTGGTGTCAGCCAGTAACACCCAAGAGGAAATGAAAGAAAAGCGCGCGCTGTATCTCGCCCAAGGCGCGCAAGAAGTCTGGTTCTGTGACGAATACGGCACTATTCGCTTCTATGACGAACAAGGCGAACTGGCGCAGTCCACCATGTTTCCGACGTTCCTGCGCCGCATCGAATTGGACGACTAGGCAGCGGCGGCGCAACCAATGAATTACAAGTCTGGCGTGAACTGGTCGCGCAAGAAATCAAAGCTGAGA
>JAYVJN010000416.1:0-2549 GCA_043769325.1 Acidobacteriota bacterium | reverse complement strand
GTCAACCTCAATGGTTACTTCCGGTTGGCCTGGTTGCGCGGGTGGCGTCACAGTACGTTCTGCCGGCACATACGAAACGGTTTCGCTGGGGTTAATCGCAGCATTGACGGCTTGCGGTTGCGCGGCTTTGTTGGCTGCCGCGATTTGCGCTTCTTCGCGTTCAGCTTCTTGCACTAAGGAAGCAATTTGCCCGCTGGTCGGCATTTGCAAAGTGCCGCTATCGCGCATTTCCAAATCTTCCGGTGTGATGGACGGCGCGCGTAAAACACGCGGCGTCACGGCAATCACGATGTCAGCCTGCCTACTTTGACTCTTAGGCGCAGATAAAAAGCGTCCTAAAAAAGGCAACATACTAATCAGCGGCAAACCGGCGCGGCTTTCTGTCTGGCTGTTTTGCGCGATGCTGGCAATGAGCATCGTGCGATTATTTTGGATGCGAGCGGTGCCACTGACGGTGCGTTCAACGAACGTCGGAGTAATGCGCGTGCCCGCCGCTGTCGAAGACGGGGCTGCCGCTGAGACGTCCTTTGACTCAATGTTCATTTTTACCTGCACATCCAGGTTGGGGTAAACAATGGGCGTAAATTTCAAAGTCAATCCGGTTGGTTCGTATTGTGTAATGGAAATGGGGCTAAAGTTATTCTGTCCGTTTACACCCCCGCCAAATGAGCTTTGACCGGTATCCACCGGCACACGCTGTCCAATGCGCGCCTGTGATTCTTCATTGTTAAAAGCATGAATCTGGGTTGACGCCAGAAGTTTAGTGCGGCCCTTACTTTGCGTGAGCGAAAGAGACGAACCTGGCAAGAGAAAGGCCCCGCCAAAATTGCTTGGCAAAGCTGTCGCAGCCATGCCAACTCCTGTCATCACTCGTTCAATAGGGTTAAAGGGGGCAGCGAAGGTTCGTATTCCACCAAGGTTGCTGGTATCACCCAACTGACTTCCGATTTGTACCAGGTCTTCCTTAGAAACCTCGTAAATCTGTACGTCCATGACCACTTCGGCGCGGTCTTTGTCAATGCTGGAGATGAGATTTTCTATGAGACGGATGTTTTCCGCCGTGTCGCGCACGGTCAAACTGTTGGTGTCTTTATCCACCAAGACAATCGTGGACGGGCGGCCCTGGTTCGGTGGAATAGCTTGTTGGATAAGCTGTCGCGCGTCTTCTGGTTTGGCGTTGGAGAGATAGAAAGTCTTTAACACGAGTTGCTGGAACTGGGCGCGACGTGTCTGGTTGGCGACAAGAATCGTGCGGCGGCTCAGTTTTTGGAAAAACAAGCCTTCCTGCAAGAAAAGATAATCCAACGCCTGGCCCGTCGTGATGTTCCGCAACTTCATGGTGATATTTTTCTGTTGGCGGAAAGTTTCCGGGTCGAAAATGACGTTGAGGCCCAAGCGGTCAGCGAGAAAGCCGATAACCCATTTGAGGTCGCGGTCGTTATACTCAAAGGTGCTCAACTCTTCGGCGCGCGGCACGCTATTGTCACGGGGCGCGGCTTTGTCGGGGTGATAGGCTGTCGGTTTTACCTGCACATTGCCGGGCCGGGCCTTGCCATCGTTCATCTCGCCTTCCGGTTGGTCGCGTTCGTTATAGAAACGCATGGCGCGGGTCATTTCCTGTTGCGCTAATTGGTTCACGGGGTCGTAGGCGTAAGCCTGGCGGAAAGCGTTGTACGCGCCAACGTAATCCTTGTTTTCCATCAAGGAGCGTCCGCGCTGCATGAGAAACTGCGAAGCGTTGAAGATTGACCGCTGATAGTGTAGGCGATATTCCGTATCCGAAGGGTTGGCCGCCAAAGCCAGCGTGAACTCTTGCGCGGCCTGTTCCCATTGCTGCGCGGTTTCATGCTCCATGCCTTTCTTAAAGTTCTTCTCGCCTTTCTTTTTGGCAAATGCCGTCAACGGCGCGCCGAGCAAGCAGATTGCCATAACCAAAGCGGTAAAGGCGTGAAAATGAGTGTTGCGTTTCATAATTCGAGTTCCTCAAACTTTCCTGTGAACTACACGCAAGGGGCAAGCGATAGTTCCTAAAATTCGTTTATCAGTTGCGCCGCCTAGTATAAAACGCGGCAACCGATAAAGGAAGCTATAATTTACGGAAAAACCGATTTAACTTCCTTTTCAAGTGACTGGCGGCGATTATGGTTAGAGTTACGCTTTCAAGCGTGAGTTTGACGCCGTCAGGCACGCCTCAAGGCGTAACTCTAAACGCCGGAATACTTTTGCTCACCTGCTTAGTTGGCGAAGAGGTCGCTGATTTTCATTTCTTCGACAAAGGTGACGCGGTTAATCTCGTGCAAGGTCGAGATTCCGGCAAAGACTTTTTTGAGCGCGGAGACGCGGAGACTGCCTAAGCCTTCTTTTTCGGCGCGGCGGCGCACTTCGGAACCGGGCCGGCGTTCAATGATAAGTTCGCGGATGCTGTCGCTCATGTTGAGCAACTCGTGGATGGCGGTGCGGCCTCGATAGCCGGTGTGGTTGCAAGCGTCGCAGCCGACGCTCATGTAAAAGACTTGTTCGCGGAACCGTTCGGGGTTGAGGCCCGACTC
>JAYVJN010000415.1:0-3820 GCA_043769325.1 Acidobacteriota bacterium | reverse complement strand
GCCTTCAAACGCCAACGCTTCTTTGAAATCAAAAATGATGACCGAGTTGCGCGTGAATTTGAGCAGAAAATAGCGTAACGCGCCGACAGCTAGGGTAGTAGCTGTGGTTTGCTTTTCCGAATCGCTTAAATCAGGGTGACGAGCCTCAATTTCGCTTAAAGCAGAGGCTTCTAACTGGTTGATTAAATCATCTGCTTTAACGCCTAAGCCTTTGCGCCCGCTCATCTCGACAAAAGTGCGGGAGCGGTCTTCCTCGCTTAACTGAAACCCAAGCTGGGCGGCGGCGGCGGGCGAAAGGGCGACCATTTCGTAGGCCAAGTGCACGCTGGCAGCTTCGCCCGCCGCCGGCGCGATGGCGGCAACGCCCAATTTAACTATTTTTTGCGGGTAAGATTGGCGCGTGTCAATAACATTATAGACCGTTGCGCCGCCGCCAAACTTTGGATGCGCGATTGTTTGCGGCGCATCGGTTGTCACCCAAGTTTGTTGCCCGTCAGGATATTGCAGGAATGGTTGATAATAGAAATCTAAATCAAGTTGACCCAACTTCCAGAGTTGGTAAGCGATGTCTTTGCCCGTGTAAGTTACTGTGTTGTTTGAACGAACCAGGATTTTGTCGGCGTCGTGTTCGTCGGTGCTGGCGTGTAAGTCAAGCGGCATGACCCAGCACCCGGCGTTTTTCCCTACGGTTTCCAGGCGAATTACGCCTTTGGCCTGCATCTGTTCAAAAGCGTGTTGCCAGAACTTGAGGCGCAAAATTTCGGATTCACGCGGCAGCAAATCGTAACGAATACCGAGCCGCTCCATGGTTCGTAAGATGCACTCGACATTGCGCGTGGCGACATAATCGGCCAGTTCTGCCGTTTCGTTAGCACCGGCTTCGATGAGATGGATTGTTTCCCGCCGGATTTTATCCTTGTCAGGGTTGACTGCGCCGTTGACATCGCCGTCACGATACCAAAGGCCGACTTGCGCATATAAATCCCAGCAATAATAATCAAAAGAAGAAGCCGGCGCAAGCGCATCGTTTAAGGCTTTAATCTCTTTAAGCGTTTTGTGTTTAAGGTGTATAAAGCCAACCACGACATCGGCCACCTGGACGCCGGTATTGTCTATGTAATTTTGCACCTCGACGTGTTCGCCCGTTGCGCGGAGAATGCGCGCGAAGGTATCGCCCAAGACAGAGTTGCGGACGTGTCCGATATGCGCCGCTTTGTTGGGGTTGATGCTGGTATGCTCGACCATGCGCTTGGGCGCGTCAGGGGCGGGTGGCAACTCGGCATCTGTGTTATTAGCAAAATCGGCGAGGAAACTTGGGCGGTCAAAATAGACGTTCAAATAACCTGCGCCGGCTACTTCTACGCGCCCGACGCCTGGCGCGCCGTGTAAGTTAAGTGCCAATGATTCGGCAATTTGGCGCGGGTTAAGCTTTTCGCCGGTAGCTTGCTTAATGCGGCGCGTTAATTCAAAAGCGATAGGAAAGGCCAGGTCGCCAAGCTCTGTGCGCGGCGGCACTTCGGATGCAATGTCATCCAGCGCGATGTGGAACAATTCGGCGGCAGAAGCGATGACCCGCGCTTTTACAATCTGATTTAATTCACTTAACAACACCCGTTTTTGTACCTCGACAATAGGAAAATAAAGCAAAAAGCCAGTATAACAGAACTTTAGCTCTGGCGCAGACGCCCAGCACGACGAAAATAGCTACAATCTGAAGCTGTTGGAACGAAACATTAACAAGAATTCGGAGACTCAATAACCGTATCACGCGCCATTTCAGGCTACTCTTTTACGATTCGAGATGAACTGCAAACCAATATGGAAATAACCGCCGAACGCTCACAAAACTCGCCCTATTTGCCGCGTATTGATCACTTGCGGTTATTGGCGGAGTGCCTGGTCTTTTCGTTTCATACTTTTCATCACCTCTACGGACAATGGCAAGCGTTTCCTCATTGGCCCGGTTTAGGGTTAATAACCGAAGGTTACACCGGAGTCACGCTATTTTTCGTTTTATCCGGCTTTCTCTTTATGCGGATTGCTCTGCAAGGCGGTGAAATAGATTACAGACAATTTATCAGGAACCGGTTTTTAAGAATTTTTCCGGTATTTGTTTTCGTCTTTTTTCTCGCCATCTCCATCGGGCGCGACAAATTTCAACCACAAGATATACTTTACTTATTTTTCTCAAACTTAGGGCAAGCGCCGACTTCTAACTCTTTTTTAACCGGCGCGGCGTGGACTATCTCTATTGAATTCAGCTTTTACCTGGTGTTTCCGTTTTTGGCTTACTTTACCCGCAAACAAGGCGCAGGTTATTTGTTACGGCTTATTACTTTGGTTTTGGTCTGTAAATTGGCAACCTACACCGTTAGCGAACAACCCGTGCGGCTCTACTATTCCACGCTCATGGGCCGCTTTGACCAATTTCTGATAGGGATGTGGGCCGCTCTTTTGGCGCAACAATACGCCGCTTGGTTGGCGCGTCGGGCGACGCCTTTGTTAGTTGCCGCAAGTTTAGTGGTGTGGTGCGGAATTGGGGCGCAAGCGCGTTATGCCAGCTTCTTTTTTGAGTCGCCACGACAGCCATTTTGGATAATCTGGCCGACGTTGGAAGCAATAATGTGGGCCTTATTTATCGTGGGGTATGTCTCTTGTACCTGGAATTATCCTAACTGGCTGGAACGCGCCTTGCGTTGGGGCGGGGCCGTCAGTTATTCGCTCTATTTGATGCACGGGCTGGTGATTTACACGGTGCATTACTATTTGCACTGGTGGGAACCCGGGCAACCTGTCTGGCGGCTTTTCCTCTATATCCCGCTTATCGCGGTGTTGGCTTGGGGTTTGGCAAGTCTTTCTTACGTCACCATTGAACGCCCGTTTCTACAACTCCGCAAACGCTATCTTAAAAGCAGTGAGCAGTAGTCAGTGGGCAGAAAGGAAAAGCGGCGCACGCCAGATGAGCGTGCGCCGCTTTTTAAACGTCATTAGCCGCCGAGTTACTGGCTTCTACCCACTGTTAGCGGGCCGCATTCGCGTTAATATCGGAGTTGCGCACTGAATCAGAGGTCTGCGCCGGGTCGCGCATTCCGCTGGTGTGGCACCAACCGGTTTTGTGGCCGCGATTATTGCCGCCTGGCAGTTGGCCGTAGGCTTGTTCGGTAACGCCGTCTTCGGGGTCGCTTAAAAACAGGTCGGTGGCGAGGCTGCAATAATCGTAACGCCACCAAACGTCTGTAAACGAAGTGGTCGAGAAATAGACTTTGGCCCGCGCCCAAGAGGGAATGCCCGCCAGCCAAGCCGCCGCGCCGCTATATGACAAATTAGTGTTTGAACCACAGCCCGCGCCGAAGATTTGCCCTAATAGCGCGAGGTTGCCCGCCAAAGCTGTGCCTTGATAGGGTGTGCCGACGGATTGAATGAGACGCGCGCCGGTGGCATTGTCCAAACCGCTCCAGTAATAGGTGTACAAATGTAGCGAAGCTGCGCCGCCCTGACTGTGCGCGACGGCCCCAAACGAAGGCAAAGAAGCGCCGAAGTTCTTGATAAGATTGGCGAATTGGTCATGTGTGCGGTTTTGGTTGAGGTCGTTAAAGACGACATTATTGCTGAACTGCGCCGAAGGCCAGGGATTGCTGCCCGAACAATAACCGTGAATCAACATCAATTTGCCGCCGGGAGCGTTAATTGCGCTTTCAGGCTGAGGGCCGGTTCTCATCTCCTCCGTAATTTGCCGAACCACTGTGCGGCTTGCCGTTGTTTGCGGCAAAGCGGGCAAAGCGATGTTATCGGCCTCTGCCAAAGTGACGAAATAATCCGG
>JAYVJN010000414.1:0-8257 GCA_043769325.1 Acidobacteriota bacterium | reverse complement strand
ACGGCAGCAAGACCTGGCACGGCCCCTTGGCGATTGCGGCTTGCGGATTGCGGCTTGCGGATTGTCCGGCGCGGGCTAATTCGCCCATTCTCAACGAATTGGGCAACGGCGCGGACAGCCGTTGGCTCAATTCCTACCCGGCCTACTCAGCACTCAGTACTCAGCACTCAGCACTTCCCGAAGGCTCCGACGCCTGGCGGCAGCAACAACGAATAGCCGCCGGCCCCGCCGTGAAAATCAGTGTCCGCGAGTCCGGTTGGCTGCACGTCACGGGGGCGCAGTTATTGGCCGCCGGCCTGCCGCTGTTGGCCGAACACCGTCTCCTCCAACTCTACTCCGCCGGACGTGAGTTGCCCTTGCTGGTGGACGCCGCCAACCCCACTATCACCAACGATAGCTTCGTCGAATTCTACGGCCAGGGCCTCGACACCCGCGAAACCGACACCAATGTTTATTGGCTCGTCGTCGGCGACCGGCCCGGCCTGCGCGTCGGCCCGCCCGCCCGCGTCGCGCCGCGTGGCGGAGAGGGGGAGAGCGGGGGAAAGGGCGAGGGGGAGACGGTTCCACCCGACTCAGTCCTCAGTCCTCAGTCCTCAGCACTTTCTTTCCCGTTCACGGTTGAGCGTCAGGAGCGCACGATATATTTCGCCGCGCTTGATAACGGCGAGGAGCGTGAGAACTTCTTCGGCGCGGTCATTAACCAAGACGGCGTGACGCGCAACTTGCCCGCCGCCCATCTGGACAGAAACGCCAACGCGCCCGCCCAAGCCCAAATCACGCTGCAAGGAGTCACCGACGGGCCGCATTCCGTCCGCGTTTCGCTCAACGGCCAGGAGTTGGGCCGCGTAAACTTCAACGGCACGGAAAACAAGACCGCGCAGTTCAGCGTCGGCGCGGGTGTGTTGCGCGAAGGCGACAACGCGCTCACGCTGCAATCTCTCAACGGGGCCGCCGATGTCAGTTTAGTAGATACCCTAAAGCTAACTTACCCGCGCCTTTACGAAGTTGATAACAACCGTCTGCGGCTCACCACCGGCACGCGCCAACGCCTCGCCATCGGCGGCTTTACCGCGCCCCGCGCGCGTCTCTTTGACGTGACCGACCCGGCCCGCGTCTTCCAAATCGCGGCCCGCACGGAACCGACGGCCTCCGGTTACGCGCTCATCGCCAACGGGCCGCTGCGCGAACGCACGTTGCTCGCGGTTGCGGATGACGCCGTTTTGCCGCCCGCCGCCGTCAACGCCAACGAACCCACCAACTGGACAAATATCCAGCGCGGCGTGGACTTCCTCATCCTCGCCCACCGCAGTCTGCGCAGCGAAGCGCAACCGTTGGCGACCCTGCGGAACGCGCAAGGTTTGAACACGGAAGTCATTACAATTGAAGATATTTACGACGAATTCAGCGGCGGCGTGAAGGATGCCTCAGCCATCACCGCCTTTCTGCGTTGGACACAAACCCATTGGACACGCGCCCCGCGTTACCTCTTGCTGGTCGGCGACGCCAGCTATGACCCGCGCAATTATCTCGGCTTAGGCGACTTCGACCTCACGCCCACGCGCTACGTCGCAACGCCTTATCTGGAAACCGCGTCGGACGAAGTAATCACCGATTTCGACGGCGACGGCCTCGGCGAAATGGCCGTCGGCAGACTGCCCGTGCGCACTTTGGCCGAAACCAAAGCCGCCTTCGACAAGCTGCTCTATTTCTACCAACCCGCCAATCAAAGCGGCGCGTTGCTCGTCGCCGATAGGCCCGAAGGCTTTAACTTCACTGGTTTGAACGAAGAGTTGAGAACTTTGCTGCCCGACAACACGCCCGTCACGGTGGTCAACCGCGCCGCCGGCACCGACGCCCAAGCCCGCCAAGCCATCCTCAACGCGCTCCGCGCCGGCCCCTCAATCGTCAACTACGCGGGTCACGGTTCGGTGCAGACTTGGACTGGCGCGGGACTTCTACGCCAAGAAGACGCGGCACAGCTAGGCAACGGCAACCGCTTGCCCTTCTTCGTGATGATGACCTGTCTCAACGGCTATTTCCAAGACCTCAACTCGGAGAGCCTGGCCGAAGCCCTGGTCAAAACGCCGCACGGCGGGGCCATCGCCGCGTGGGGTTCTTCGGCCTTGACCTTGCCCCCGCAGCAAGCCCTGATGAACCGCGAACTGCTGCGCCAATTGTACCGTCCGGGTGCGCCCCCGCGCCTCGGCGACGCGGTGCGGCAAAGCAAACTGTCCGTCACCGACAGCACCATCCGCCGCACCTGGGTGCTCTTCGGCGACCCCACGCTGACTTTGCGCTAAAGCGAAGCGTGTAACCGTCCCTTGTCAACGACCTCTTGTCCGCTATTTTTGGGCAAGGGGTCGTGGCGCGTTCCCAACCGGGCCGGCTGCCATTGGCGAGAGCGGCGGGCCGACGCATCCGGTTTGGCGGTTAATTTTCAACTCTTGATTCGCATCTCTAATAACAATTATCAATTCTCGGCTATTGTGGGATATAGACTTCAAGAAAAAGAATTATCTGCGGAACACGCGAAACACACGGAAAAAAGCAGCCCAGTTCTGTGTTTGCTTATTTCCGCGTTTTCTGCGCCTTCCGTAGATCTAAAACTCTTTTTCTTGAAAGATATAGACAGAGCGAATTCGTCGCCGGCTCTAACCATTGCGCCAAAAAGTGTATAATGTTGGCTGTGGCTGCGCTTTAACGATTTTGCCGACCTATCTTTCGCGGTGGAGAAACTAATTTGCAACCGGCTCTATTTATTGACCGCGACGGCACGATTTCCGAAGAAATCGGTTACGTCAACCATGCCTCGCGCTATCGCGTTTATCCGTATTCTGCCGCCGCGATTCGCCGTTTGAACGAAGCCGGCTGGCTGGCGATTCTGGTCACCAATCAAGCGGGCGTGGCGCGTGGCTATTTCACCGAAGACTTAATCCGCCAAGTCCACGCCGTTTTGCGCGACGAATTAACACGCGGCGGGGCGCGGCTGGACGCCATTTACTATTGCCCGCATCATCCGGCGGCGGGCGAACCGCCCTATCGCGCAGATTGTGATTGCCGCAAGCCCAGGCCCGGCCTTATCACTCGCGCCGCACAAGAGTTTGACATTGATTTGTCGCGCAGTTGGATGGTCGGAGACCGCCACAGCGACATCCAACTCGCCCACAACGCGGGCCTACGCGGAGCCTTTGTCCTCTCCGGTTACGGGCGCGGCGAGTGGGAATACCAACGCCACAAATGGACGGCGCAACCCGATTTAATCGCCGAAGATTTACTCGAAACTGTTAAGAAAGTGCTGAGTGCTGAGGACTGAGTGCTGAGTCGGGCGGCCTGGCCGCTATCTCGGTTTTTAGTATCCGGCACTTGGCGCGTAAAACGCATGACTCAACCCAACTCAGCACTCAGCACTCAGTCCTCAGCACTCAGTCCTCAGCACTCAGCACTTGCGAAGCACTTGCGAAGCACTTGCGAAGCACTTTCCGGGTTTATCCCGCGTTTTGCCGAGCGCAAGGTCGTCGTCGTGGGCGATTTGCTGGCGGATCAGTTTCAGTACGGCGAAATCAGCCGCGTCTCGCGGGAGGCCCCGGTCTTGATTTTGCGCCACGAACGCACCGAAACCGTGCCGGGCGGCGCGGCGAATTGTGCGGTGAATCTGGCAGCTTTGGGCGCGCAGGTGGAAATCGTCGGCGTGGTCGGCGCGGACGAAGCGGGCCGGGCTTTGCGGGAAAGTCTGCGTCAAGCGGGTGTGGAATGCGGCGAAATCCTTGAACTTGCAGGCCAGCCGACGACGACCAAGACGCGCATCCTGGCCGGACAACTACATTCCACGCGCCAGCAAGTCTTGCGCATTGATTACGAATGCCGCGTGCCGGACGATGACGATTTACGCGCCCGACTCGTGGCGCGTCTGCGTAAAGCGGCCCGCGACGCCGACGCGCTCATCATTTCCGATTATGGTTACGGCGTGGCAAACGAAACGCTCATCGTCGCCGCGTTCGCCATCGCCCGTGCCAACAAAATCCCTTGCTTGGTGGATTCGCGGTTCGCGCTGGCAAATTTCGCCGGGGCCACCGCCGCCACGCCCAATGAAGATGAAGTAGAAAAACTGCTTAACCAACAGTTTACCAGCCTCGCGGATTTAACCAACGCCGCCGCCGGACTGCGCGAGAAATTACAGCTTCAAGCCTTGCTCGTAACGCGCGGCAGTCACGGTATGTTGTTGCTGGAACAGGACAAAGAGCCGCTTGAAATTGCCGCCGTCGGCGCGTTGGAACCCGTGGACGTAACCGGCGCGGGCGATACCGTTATCGCCACTTACGCGCTTGCCCTCGCTTGCGGCGCATCCTTTGCCCAAGCCGCCCAACTCGCCAACCACGCCGGCGGCCTCGTCGTGATGAAACGCGGCACGGCTTCCGTGAGGGCGAAAGAGTTACTCAAAGCAGTGGGGGAGATGAGGAGATGAGGAGAAAAGGAGAAGTTTGTTATGAGCGAGAAAATTTCGCGGCATCAGGATTTGGAAGTTTACAAAAAGGCGTTTGCGGCGGCGATGGAGATTTTTACCGCCAGCAAATTGTTTCCGAAAGAAGAAACATATTCGCTAATTGACCAAATCCGGCGTTCCTCGCGTTCGGTCTGCGCGAATACCGCCGAGGCTTGGCGCAAGCGTCGTTATGAAGCGGCTTTCATCAGCAAACTAAGCGACGCCGAGGCCGAAGCCGCCGAAACGCAAACCTGGCTTGAATTTGCCGTGCGCTGTGAATACCTGCCTGCTGAACAGGGACGCGAGTTGTTCAAAACTTACAACGAAATAATTTCCATGCTCGTCGCCATGATAGCCACCCCGGAAAAATGGGTGTTGCCATCGGGACGGAGGTGAAGAAGGGGAGACGAGGAGAAGGGGAGAAGGGGAGATGGGGAGATGGGGAGACGAGGAGACGGGGAGACGGGGAGACGGGGAGACGGGGAGACGAGGAGAAGGGGAGACGGGGAGATGGGGAGATGGGGAGACGAGGAGATGGGAAGAAACGCTCCGCGTTATTCACGCCATATGGCGTTATCTCCTCATCTCCTCTTCTCCCCTTCTCCTCGTCTTACAGCCCAGGGGCTACGAAACGCACCTCATCAAGTTCCGCCAATTGCCACAATTTATCCAACGCGATGCGTCCGATGACGACATTGGCGGTTTGCAGGTCAATGACGACCTCAAAGCCGAGGGCTTTGAGTTTGGCGATGGCGGCGGGCGTTTTGTCGGTGAACGAAACGCGCAGTTCGGCCTTGCCGTCACGCACGAACTTGGTTTCAGCGGACGGCGTTTGCCCCGCGTTTAGTTGCTCCACAACGGCCCACAGCGCGGGCGCGAGTTTGGCGCGTGTGGCAAGTTGTTTTTGCTGTTCGGGCGTGAGCGTGGGTTGCGGCTCAACTTTGTTTGCGGCGGTTGCGGTGGCGGTTTCGCCCACAAAGTTGTAGTTGATAAGGCCGTTTGTCCGCACGGGTTTGCCGGACACCAGAACGGGCGTAAACGTCGCGGCTTGCGCGGCTTTGACGGCCTCGGCTTGCAACAGAGGATGCCCGCTGACGGTCTGCGCCGCCACGACTTTGCCGGTTTCGTCAATCACGACCTGCACTTGCACCACGCCCGACGCCCGCGCCGCTTTCGCCAACGACGGATACACGGGCTTGGGTAAATCCGTCGCCTTGCCGTTTAGCGCGATGGTGTGAAAAGCTTTCCGCTCTTCATCCGTGACGATATAGGCAACATCATTATCTGTCGCCTTTGTCGCCTCGGTTTTGGGCGTAGGTGTTGAAGATACTGCGGCTCCATTGAGCGCGCCGCCGCCACCGCCTAAGCCGCTGCCGCCAGTTTTGCTGCCGCGACTTCGCGCCGGCGATTTAGCAGGGGCCTTATTTTTTCCGGCTACCGGAGAGCGAGACAGCGTAGTAACTCGTTGTAAAGTATAGAGGTTGCGACCATTTACCGGCAGTCCGGCAATCTGTTTCCCATCTTCTTCGCCCACCGTCATTTCACGGTTGACGCCTTCCGGCACTTCAACGGGGACATCCACGCGGCGCGGTGTGCCGCCATCAGTGACGACGATTTCTTCCACCGCGACGAACGACGTAAATTGCGTGAGCAAACGATATTCCAAACCTAACTGCGTGATGGTTTCTTTAATTTCCGGTTTTGCCGTGCCGTTTTGGACTCCGGCGTAATCCTGCGCGGTCAAATCATCCACGCGGGCGCGCGCCCAAAGCGTCGCCAGCGTGTCGTGTTCGGCTTTGACTTCCGGCAAGGTAACGGGGATTTCGCGCACGGTTTCGCGGCCCGCCATCATGCCTTTCAGACGAATGACGCCCGCGCCGCTTTTCGTGTAGCGTCCGTAAATCACGACGGGCTTCGCGCTGAACAAATCGGGCAAGCGTTTGGGATAGACATCGGCGACGGCGAGGCCGTTCCAATCAATCTGCACATCGGTCAGAAGCGGGTTGCGGATGCGTTCGTGAAAGCGTTTGGCGGCGGCTGAACCGTCGTCTGTGAGCGCGACATACTCCACTTCACCGCGCCCTTCTTCGGCCATTTTGTCGAGAAGGAAGCGGTTGACTGAACTGCCGATGCCGAACGAAAAGACGCGGGCTTTCGGGTGTTTCTGAATTTCGCTGATGATTTCGCCTTCGTTGCCAACGTAGCCGTCAGTCATAAAACAGACGATGCGAACGTGGTCTTGCGCGTCCGAAGGGTCGAGCGCGGCGCGGATGGCTTTCATCATCTCCGTCCCGCCGCCGCCTTGCCTGGATTCAAGAAAGGCTTGGGCTTTGGCCAGGTTTTCTTTGGTCGCCGGCACGGGTTTGTCGAATAAAATGTTCGTGTCGCCGGCGAAAGTGATGAGGTTGAAAGTGTCGCTGGGGTAAAGATTATCCAACGCCAGTTTCATGGATTCTTTGGCTTTATCCAGCGGAAAGCCGCCCATTGAACCCGATGTGTCAACCACAAAAACTATCTCTTTCGGGTTTACGTCTTTGGCTTCTACGCGGTCGGGCGGTTGCAAAATGAAGGTGAAAAAGCCGCCGCGTTCGTCGCGGTGCGTGAGCAGGGCGTCAGCCGTTTTGCGGCCCGCCACATCGTATTTCAAGACGAAATCTTTGTTGGGTATCTCGTTCTCGTTCTTGAGTTTAACGACGGCGCGGCTGGCCCCCAATTGATTGGTGTCAATCGCGTGCGACTTGCATTCCACCCCGTCAAGCGGCACGCCGGCGTCAAGCGTGACTTCCAGTGAAATATCGTGGCCGGCCCGCATTCCTTTGGCGGCGGCGGGCGGCGTGATGCGCGAGGCGTCCGGCACTTTGTCCGTGTCCGGCAGACGCCCGCCGGGGCTTTGTTGGCCCGTCGGACTGCCCGGAATGTAACGCGGGCCGACGACCATCGGGAAGGCGAAGGTGTAAGTCCCGTCCTCGTATTTCAGTGTTTCCACATAGCTTATGGTTATCGTCACCTTTTCGCCCGGCAGGATGTTGGCGACGGATTGCGTAAAGATGTTGGGCCTTTCCTGGTCTAATAAACTGGCGACCTGACCCGCGCGTTTCGCCGTTTCGTAAACCTGTTGGGCCTCTTCGCGGCGGAGAATTTTGCCCTTGATAGCGGCGCGCGCGCCAACCTGCATGGTCATGTCGTCAACCGCCGCGTTTTGTGACATCGGGAAGACGTAAACCGCTTCGATTTTCTCGCCAAAAGGGTTGGCAAACTCTTGCGTAACCGTCACCCGCGCCAGAAAACCGCTGATGGCGGCCTTTACGTCAGTATGCTGCAAAGGCGCAACGCCCAACGCCGTGCCGTCCGGCTTCGTCACCTGCAACACTCCTTCAGTAACTCTCTGCGTTCCTTGCGCGAACACAGACGCGCATAAAACCAGGCTTAACGCCAATAGCTTAAACAAACCCTGAAAACTCGTTTTTCTCACAACTTAATACTCCCTCTTGCCACACGGGCGAAATTTCTTCACGGTAGCTGAACGCGCGTCCGGGAAATTCCTTGCACAAAACCGCAAAACCTTAGAGCTAGTCTGAAAAGTCTGCTGTGGTGGCTGAAAGCCACGAATGTAATAGCGTCGGGTGCAACCCGACGACTCGGTAAACCAGCCGCCGTGTCCCTGAAAGGGACGAATAGGGGCAATTCGACGCTTACAGCGTCGGAATGCTGGTGGGTAACTCACGTCGGGATGCTCCCGACGCTATTACATTTGTCCGCTTCACGGACTTCAATGAC
>JAYVJN010000413.1:0-3374 GCA_043769325.1 Acidobacteriota bacterium | reverse complement strand
GAACGCGCTTCGGTGGCGGTGCGCCCTAACACATAAAAGTCGCAGCCTAACGCGCCGCCCAAATCCCGCGCTTCCTCTAAAGATAAGTTCAAAGAACCCGCGTAACCCGCGCCCCGCGCCGCCGCGCGGCTTTCGTCACGGTCATTGACCGCCAACGCGGGCTGCGCCACCAAACCTTGCGCCAACTGATTGGTTGCCTCACGTTCTGCGCCCGCCGCCCCGAAATCCAACACGCACACGGAAATACGACGCGGCGCGGTCTGTGTGAACGCCGCCAAAGGGAGAAGCAATAAAAGAATTACAGATTTCAAACTGTTAGCATCCAGCTATAAATTCAGCAGTTTCAACTGTTTGTACAACTGAACTAGTGAACTTTGCAAGTAGCATTCGCTAAAATGCGGAGACACGCACTACGTCAAGTGTGCCAAGTTTTACGCCCTTACTTCGTGCGGGCTTCCGCATTATGCCGGAATACTTTACGGCACAATGATTTAGCCTGAATGCGGAAACACGCACTACGTCAAGTGTGTTGCTGCGCCCTTACTGCGTGCGGGCTTCTGCATTGTGTCACATTATGGCACGATGATTTCGACGGTGTGCGGGACAATCTCAAAGGTGATGGGCAATTTGCCGAGGTATTCGCCGTCAACTTGGGTGTCCATATCATCGCCGACGGCGCGGACTTTGGCGGCGCGGAGAAAACGCACGTCGCGGACTCCTGGCGGCACACCCTGGTTAACGGCGTAGCGCAGTAAAGCTAAGTAACGAAAGCGGCTACGGGCGTTAATAAGGCAGATTTCAAAATCGGGCGCGTCCATTCTGGCGCGGGGCGTGATGGCGAGGTCGCTGCCGTAGCGCGAGGCTTTGCCGACGGCGGCGAAGGTCGCGGGGTAACTTTGCCCGTCAATTTCGACGGCGAAAGGTCGCGGCGTCCAGTGCCCCAGATGCGAGAGGCCGGCTATCCAAAACGCGCCTTTACCCAGTTTTTTCTTGAGCGTTGGGTTGACGCGCTGCACGACGGATGCGTCCAGACCGATGCCCGCCATGAGGAAAAAGTAACGCCTCTCGCCAGTCGCTTCGATGGTCGCGCAGCCTATGTAAATTGTCTGCGCGCGTCCGGCGGCGAGCACGTCGGCGATTTTGTCCAGGCGGCGCGGCAGGTTTATTTCCCGCGCCAAGACGTTGCCGGTGCCTTTCGGCCAAAAGCCAAGTTTTATCTGCGTGCCGATAAGCCCTTGCAGAGCTTCGTTAAAGGTGCCGTCGCCGCCGGAAACAATGAGTTCGGCAAAGCCTTCGCGGGCGGCGCGGGCGGCCAAAGTCTGCGCTTCGTTCGGCCCTTGTGTGGCCCATGATTCCACTGTTACGCCGCGTTCCCGCATCAGTGCGCAAAAATTTTCGACCTCACGGGCGCGACGAGAACCGCCACCGCCGGAGGTCGGATTCCAAATCAATACGGCGCGTCGTTCGCTCACCGGCGTAGTTTTTCCTCAGTCTCGAAATAGTTGATGAGATAGTTAATAAAGCGGGTTTCTTCGTCGCCAAACTTGACGAACTGCACGGCAAAACCGATGTCCGGCACAGGGTAAATAACTTCGCCAAACATCACGGAATGCTCGCCGTAAGGTGCGCGGACATTTATCCAGACCGGCTCGCCGGGCCGCGTCAGGCCGGACGAAAGGATAAAACAGCCGTTGACGCTGATGTCGGAAATTGTGCCCGGCTGCAACGTGCCGCTTGTGACCCATTGCACGTCCAAAACGATAGAACTGCGCGGTACGCCTCTTTTTTCGATGCCCATTTTTTCGCCTGTTTTCGGGGAAGGATAAATTGCCTTTAGGATTCCGCGCGTTGGCGGCTAGACCAATAATAATAGATTGGCAAGCCCAAAGCAATAATTACTAATCCGGTCAGCGATTGACGTGGATTGGCGAGAACCGTGTTGAATAACAACCACAGAGCCACCAGCAAAAACAGGGCCGGCACAACCGGATAACCCAAAGTGCGGTAAGGCCGTTCGGCATCGGGCATTTTCCAACGAAAATAGAAGACCGAAGCCGTGTTGAGCGCGTAGAAAATCCACGCCGCGAAGATAACGTAATCGGTCAGTTTGTCGTAAGAGCCGGACAATACTAGCACACAGGCCCACACGCACTGCAAAATCAGGGCGTTGACCGGCACGCGGCTTTTCGGCGAAACTTCGGCCAGCGACTTGAAAAACAGCCCGTCCTGCGCCATCGCGTAAGAGATGCGTGCGCCGGACATTGTGCCCGTGTGCAAAGAGCCGAGCGTGGAAATCAGCAGCGTCATCGTCATCAAACTAATCGCGGCTTTCCCTAAAAAGAGCTTGCCTACCTCCACCGCCACCGACGAATCTTTCGGAACCGAGGCAATCGTGTGCGGGTCAAGCGCATAGACGTAAGCCAGATTCGCCAGCAAATACAAGGCAATAACAATCAGCATCCCGCCGATGAGCGCGCGCGGCAGATTTTTCTGCGGATTCTTAACTTCGCCGGCCAAAATCGCCACGTTTGTCCAGCCGTCGTAAGCCCACAACGCGCCCAACATAGCCGCCGCCAGGCCCGGCGCAAAACCGCCGATGCTGGCCCGCGCCGAAGCGTCCACGCCCTCGCACGCGCCGCCCGTGCCGGCCATAGAGAAATGGCCGAAAGTTCCGTCCGCCAAGATGAAAACGGCTATTCCAAAGGCCAGCACGATGGCGATTTTGATGCCCGTCAGAATCACCGAAACCTGCCCGCCGATGGAAACTTCCAGACAGTTGAGCAGTGTCACCAAAACCATCATCACCAACGCGATAACCTGCACTGTGCCAAATGAGACTTCGCCCAAAAACGGCACGTTGAGTTTGCCAAAGACCTGATTTAACGAATTGCCCACCAGCGCGTTGAGGAAAATCGCAAACCCGATGCCCTTCGCCGCCATCGAACCCGTATAGGCCACGGCAAACTGCGTCCAACCGTACAGAAACGCCGGCACGCGCCCGTAAGCCTCGCGCATAAAGACATACTCGCCGCCGGCCTTCGGCATCATCGCCGCCAGTTCCGCGTAAGTCAGCGCGCCCGCCAGCGACAGCAAACCCGCCGCAATCCAAGCAAACATCATCACTTGCGGCGATTCCACATTGCACATCATCACGCGGGCCTTGAGGAAAATCCCCGTCCCGATGACCGTGCCGACGACGATAGAAGTTGCTGCGGCAAGTCCTAAACCGCGCACGAGTTGGTTGTTAGTGTCAGTTGTGTTCATATCATCTCTTGGTAACTGATTAGGTCTGGGCCGGGAGCGCACGCTTCCCAGCGTGCCGCGAACGCCGCCAGGCGTGAGCCGGTGGCACGGAGACAAGGTTTTTCCGCCAG
>JAYVJN010000412.1:0-7242 GCA_043769325.1 Acidobacteriota bacterium | reverse complement strand
CAAATCAGAGAGGCTTGCGGCGTGGATGTAGATTGCTTGTCGCGCCGGCGCGTGGAAGTGGGTGGAGCCTTCGCCCTCAGCGACGAGTTTTTGGAAACAGGCGGCTTTATTCTGCGTTTGCAGTATTTGTCAGACCCGAACTTTAATTTGCGCGAAGATTTTTTCCAGCTTAAATCGCTGCGTTCGCGCCTTTTGAGCAATGAAACATTGGAGGGCGGCAAACTTGAATTGGGGCGTCTGCTCACCCGCCGCAACGAATTTGTAAACCGCTATCCGCCGTCCTTAAACAACCCGCAGTTATTGGCGTCTTTGCTCAACTTTGTGGCGAAGCGCACCGGCGTCCTCTTCAGCGAACCGGAACAGGGCTACTTGTTGAACGATTTGAATGCCGGCGGTAAAGCGTTGCTGCTCATAAACCTGGCTAACCATCCCCGGATTAAAACAGCCTTAGCCAACCGGGTCTTTGTTGCCATGCACTATTTCGGCTATTTGGGGCGCAACGCCGAAGCCCCCGGCTTCAACTATTGGCTTAATGTCCTCAACCAAAACCCTAACCGTAAGTTAGCCGTAACCTGCGCTTTTATCACTTCTGCCGAGTACCAAAAATTTTTCAGCAACACCGTCACGCGCAGCAACGCTGACTGCGCCGGCCTGTAAACAATTCACTCACCCTAGCCGAATGAAGTCCAGGCCCTGCGCGGTCTGGACTTTGTTGTGACCCGATAGGAAATAGTTAAGAAAATACTTTAACTTCTAGTATTTTGTATGTATAATGCCTTCTGACATAAGAGATTATATGTCCAACTAAAAACCAGTAATGAAAAATATACTACCAAATTGTCGCGTAACGACTCGGCTTATGTTCATCAGCCTGGTCTCGTTTTTGGCGTTGTGTTGGCCCGCAGGGCATAGCCAGGCAGAAAATCGTGCAAAAATCGCAGTGGGCAAAAGCCCTGCGCAAATCGGCGAAGAGGAAATTATACCCAACGATCTCACGGCGGGCCAACAGTTTGGCTTTGCCATTGCGGTGAGTGGAGACGTATTGGCTGTTGGGGCACCTGGCGACTCCACCCTGGGCGCAAATGCCGGGGCGGTCTATATTTTTGTCAAGAATAACCGGCAATGGACGCAACAAGCCAAATTAGTTGGTAGTGGCATATTGCCTGGCGATAGTTTCGGGTACTCGGTAGCGTTGGACGGCGACTTATTAGCGGTGGGCGCGCAACCCAATGAAGCTAACCCCCATCCCGGACGTTACGCGGTTTACTTATTTCGCCGCGTCAACAATATCTGGCAACAAGAACAGAGGCTCAACGGACAAACCACTGCCGAGCAATACGGCTTTGGTTTTTCCGTCGCTCTCAGTGGTTCAACGCTGGCAGTCGGGGCGATAAACGCCAGCCAATCCGAGACCAACCCGAATGGCCCCGGAGCGGTCATAATTTTCCAACAAAACGGCGGGTCGTGGCAAAGGCAGTTGCGGCTGATTCCCGAAGTCAACCTGTTACCAGGGAGTTTCGGGCGCTCACTTGCGTTACAGGGCGATACTCTGGTCATCAGCCAACCCTCGCTTCACCCCACTTCAGTTACTCCGGGCGGGGTGTATGTTTATGGTCGCATTGGTAATACTTGGGCGCGACAAGCTGTATTATCACCTAATGTCAGTTTTGGTGCGGCAGTTTGTCTTGACGGTACCCGAATCGCTGTGACGTCGTCATCAGGTTTTCAGTATCCGGTTAGTTTGGTAGTCACATTTTTTCAGCGTGTAGGTACGAATTGGACGCTTGAGCAAAGTCTAAATGTTACCGGATCTCAATCAACAACCAATTCTCTCCGAAGTAGTTTAACTTTGTCCGGTGATTTTCTTTTAGTGGGCAATCCTACCAACAGTTTGTCCGCCACAGAAAGAGGCGCGGTTTATTTATTCCAACGAGCCACCCGCAGTTGGCAACAAAAAACTGAACTACTCTCTACAAACGGCGCGGGCGGCGACAATTTTGGCGGCGCAGTAGCCTGGCATGAATCCGGGCCAATCATCGCTTCGCCTCGGGCCGACAGCCTGGCAACGGACTCAGGCGCGGATGCCGGGCGTATTTATAATTTCACCTCATTAAACGAACTCCAACCAACAAACCTGGTTTTAACCGCCTCTGCCAATAGCATCCGCGCAGGCCAAACGATAACTCTTACAGCAACTGTGCGAGATACGGCGGGCGCGATTCCATCAGGCAACGTACAGTTTTATCTTCGCGATGGGTTCATATCCGGTAGTTTGACGCCGCTAATCAACGGTCAGGCTCAATTCAATTATAGAACTAGGGAAGCAGATGTTTTTCCAGGCACGCATACTATTTCTGCTTTCTACTCGGGCCGCAACGGTTCCGCCGCCAGCCAATCAAGCATCTCGGTTACCGCCCTACCTGGCATTACAGTTGCAATTTCCTCTCCATCTATTTTGGAAGGCAATGAAGGGGCCACAGCGATAGCAGTGAATTTTCGCCTCTCACAGGCCAGTGAGCAGCCCGTTAGCATTACCTTTCAGACAGAAGATGGTTCAGCTACAACTGATGACGATGACTACCAGGCCAACACGGGCAGCTTATCTTTTGCGCCAGGAGAAATTCAGAAAACCGCGACGTTTTTGATTAATGGCGACACGACCACCGAACCCACCGAAGTAGTTATTGTTCAGTTAGACAATTTGCAAGGCGTTGTACGAGGTAGCTCCGGTTCAATTCTTATCAACAATGACGATGGCGACTACACACCTCCCGTCTTCTTTTTTACTTCAGATTCTTCCAGAAATGTCAATGAAAACGAGGGCTTCATAACGCTCAATTTACAGCGCACCGGAAATCTGTCAAGTCCTGCAACAGCGCAGTTTCAAACCGCTCACTTAGACATTCCCGGCGGCAGTGCGGGATCAGGTTGTGTAACCGGCGATTCTTTGCTCGCTTCGCGGGTTTGTGATTATTTGCCAACTTTTGGCACCGTTAATTTTGCTTCCGGTGAATCCGCCAGAACTGTAATCATTCCGTTAACGGGAGACTACTATGCAGAACGTCATGAATTGCTCCAGGTGGAGATAATCGGCAGGGCAAGTGGCATTGGCTCATCCTATGTAGGGATTGTTGCAAATGATGCCGAACGACTACCTCACGTCAACTACCTGGCCCAACTTTCTGGCAACCGGCTCCATTTGAACGGTAAAGCCACCGGGACTATTTTGACGGGTACCCAGAACTTCATCGCAGCAACTTTGACCCTTTATGGGTTAAGCGGCCCGCCCACCGCTATCCACCTTCACGGCCCGGCCTATGCCAATACTGACGGGCCTGTTTTGTTTACGTTTGCGGAAGGCGAGACACAGGCTTCCATCCCGCTCACGAGAGAAACTTTACGCCAGTTGCAGGCTCACCTGCTTTATTTCGACGTGCACACTGAAGCTCACCCCGAAGGCGAATTGCGCGGACAAATGCTCGGAAACCCTTTAGAAGAACCACGCTTCTTTGTGCGTCAGCTTTATCACCAATACTTTGAACGTGAACCTGATTCCGCAGGTTTAGATTATTGGACGAGGCAGATTAAGGGTGCCTGCGGCGTTGATTTAGATTGCTTGCAAGCCCGACGGCTTGCAGTGACTGAGGCGTTTGTCCAAAACGAGGAATTTCAAGGAGTTAGCACATACATTCAGCGTTTGCGGGTGTTAGCTGACCCTACCTTTAACTTTATCTATCCGCCAGGTTCAGGTAAAGACAATTTTTACCAACTTAAAGTGCTCCGCTCTCGCTTCTTGAACAATGACACAATAGCCGGCGGCCAATTGGCAATAGCCGCCATGCTCACGCGCAGCAATAGTTTTATCCAAAAGTATCCGCCAAATTTAAGTAACACTGAGTTGTTGGAAAATGTTCTCAACTTTGTGCAACAACAAACCGGTTTGGCTTTTAGTGAAAGAGAGCGAAGCGTTCTGCTTAACGATTTACTTTCAGGCGGAAAATCGCTGCTCTTCAAAAACTTGGCTACGAACCCCAGGGTCATTGCGGCAATTGACAACCAAATCTTTGTCTCTATGCAGTATTATGTCTATTTTGGCCGCAATCCTAGACTCACTGAGTTCAACTATTGGGTTGCTTACCTCAATCAGAACCCTAACCGCAAGCGTGCAGTTACCTGCGAGTTTCTTACTTCATCAGAGTACCAAAAGATTTTTAGCAGCACTGTTACCCGCAGTAATGCGGAATGCGCCAATCTATAAACGCAGCATCGCCTCAGCCCAAACAAAGTCCAGGCCCTCATGGTCTGGACTTTGTGGTTTGATTTGCTATACTCCACTGACTGAATGGTCATTCATTTTTTGTTTATGGAAGGATAAAAACGGCGTGGAAAGAGAAAGTTTAGAGATGGATGTGGTTTACGTCGGCGCGGGGCCGGCGAATCTGGCGAGCGCGTGGCATTTGTCAAATCTCATCAAACAGCACAACAAAACAGCGTCGAAGAAGCTGGGCGATATAGAGATAGCGGTTATCGAAAAAGGCGCGTCCGTCGGGGCGCACATCCTTTCGGGCGCGGTCATGGATCCCAAAGCCTTGCGCGAACTGATGCCCGATTTCGAGGCGCAAGGCGCGCCCATCGAAGCAGTGGTCAACGAAGACCGTTTTCTTTATCTGACCAAAAAACGCGCGATTAAGGCCCCCATCACGCCGCCGCCTCTGATGAATCATGGTTATTTAATCATCTCGTTGAACCGTTTAGTCGCGTGGATGGGCGACAAATGCGAGGAAGCGGGCGTCAATATCTTTCCCGAATTTCCCGGCGCGGAAATGCTCTACGACGAGCAAGACCGCGTTATCGGTGTCCGCACCGGCGACAAAGGCATTGACAAAGAAGGCCACAAGAAAAGCAACTTTGAGCCCGGCGTGGACTTGCTCGGCAAAGTCACGGTGCTTGGCGAAGGCCCGCGCGGTTCTTTAGCGAAACAACTGATTCAGCGTCTCAATTTAGATAAAGACTCTGAACCGCAGGTTTACAGTCTGGGCGTCAAGGAATTGTGGGAAGTGCCGGAAGGCAATTATCCGATGGGTTGCGTGACGCACACTTTGGGCTTCCCTTCCGACACGCAGACCTACGGCGGCGGCTGGATTTACGGCCTCCAGAACAACATCGTCAACATCGGTTACGTCACGGGCCTCGATTACAAAGACCCCAATCTTGACCCGCACGCCGAATTTCAGTTGTTCAAGACGCATCCGGCCATCGCCAAAATACTGGAAGGCGGCAAGATGCTCCGTTACGGCGCGAAGACCATCGCGGCGGGCGGCCCTCTGGCGCAACCACAGCTTTACGCTGACGGCGTGTTACTCGCGGGCGACTGCGCCGGTTTTCTCAACCCGCAACGCATCAAAGGCATCCACACCGCCATCAAAACCGGAATGCTCGCGGCGGAAACCATCTTCGAGGCGTTGGTCAAAGGCGATTATTCGGCTAATACACTTAGCCGTTACAAAGAAAAGGTTGATAACAGTTGGGTTATGAAAGAGTTGTGGCCGACGCGCAACTTCCACACCGCGTTTCGCCAGGGACGTTGGCTGGCGTTGCTGAACGGCGGTATGCAATTCGTCACCGGCGGGCGTTCGTGGGGTGTGATTGACCGCGCCGGCAACCATCCGGGACATTTGGAGATGAAGAAACTCTCCGAATTGAAAGACACGGCAGACCGTTACGCCGACCTGAAATTCGACGGCAAGCTGACCTTCAACAAAACCACCGACGTCTATCACGCCTCCGTCAAACACGACGAAGACCAACCCGCGCACCTCCACGTTTTGGACACCGAAATCTGCGCCACGCGCTGCGCCGAAGAGTACGGCAACCCCTGTCAACGCTTCTGCCCGGCTTCCGTTTACGAAATGGTTGATAACAACGCCGGCGGCAAGCGTCTGCAAATCAACTTCTCCAACTGCGTTCACTGCAAAACCTGCGACATCATGGATCCCTACCAAATCATCAACTGGGTCACGCCCGAAGGCGGCGGCGGCCCGGATTACAAAGGGATGTAATGTTTTTTGCTCAACTGCGAAGTATTTACAACTAGCGGCGGGTGTGTTAGGATTCTTCCGAATTGGGCGAGACTTAAAAAGTCCCGCCCAGGTGTTCTATTCTTCGGAATTAAGTAAGAGGCTGGGTGTCATCCAGCCTTTTTACTTTTTCTTCGAGTTCTTCCACTTGCGCCCGTAACATGAGCATCACCCCGACAATGCCGAGAGCGGATGTCATCTCCGTGCGTAAGCGGTAAATGGCGGCGGCTTGTTCTTGGACTTGAATTTCCAAGAAACAGACCTTTTGCCAAAGAACTTCCAGAACTTCCTCCGAATCGAACGGCATCGTTGGTAGAACCATGCGACACCCCCCTTATTCGGAATTACGACAGCTTGCGCCATCGCGTGGTAAGATTACTTTGCGTGGCCCTGATGGTCAAAGATAGCTTTTCCAATATGAACAAAACCGAAGAAGATACTGAACTGGAAACCAGCCCCGAAGCGCGGGCGGCGGGTCTGCGGCGCATTCCGCGCCGGCATTTGACGCAGCATATGGAAGTTACTCTGAGGGACTGCAAAGTGGACATCACTCTGCGCTTGGATGCCGACGTGCTGGAATACTTCAAAGGTCGCTCCAGTCTGCCCTTTGCTCAATCCTACGAAGCGTAAATCAACCGCGAATTACGCGCCGTGATGGAACGCGACGCCGGTTTGCCTTTTGCCGCGCTGGTCAATGACGACAAGTTTATCGCGGCCCTGGCCGAACGCTTGCGAAATTCCCCTATTGAAAAAGCCGCGTAGCCTTGCCGGTTCAGTGAATTAAGATTGGACGGATGCGGAGTTTTTTTAACGCTTGTCTCTCACTAAGCGGCGTGCTAGGATGTTTCCGAAGTGGGCGAGGCTAACACCCCGCCCTTTGTTCGACGCTTCGGATTAAGTAAAAGGCTGGCTTTCATCCAGCCTTTTTACTTTTTCTTCAAGTTCCTCCACTTGCGCCCGCAGCATGAGCATCACCCCGACAATGCCGAGAGCGGATGTCATCTCCGTGCGTAAGCGGTAAATGGCGGTGGCCTGTTCATGGACTTGAATTTCCAAAGAACAGACCTTTTGCCAAAGAACTTCCAGAACCTCCTCCGAGTCGAACGGCATCGTCGGCAAAACCATACGACACCTCCTTACTTCGGATTACGACAGCTTGCGCCGT
>JAYVJN010000411.1:0-2997 GCA_043769325.1 Acidobacteriota bacterium | reverse complement strand
GGCTGGCAAAACTGGCCGAAGTCGCGCCCCGCGCAACAACTAACGAGTCCCGCCAAGCCGTTAGCGGGCGTAGTAGTTTGCCCGACGCATTGACTATGGTGACGGACGATAACGCGCCGACGCTTGACGGTAACGCCATCACGTTGGAAGAAAACGCGCCAACCTTAGAACAACCTTTGACCATTCATCCGGCCACCGACGCCGGCGCACTGGAAGCCGCAACGATGGCTTTCCCGATTGTCGCTAATGCGTCGGACGAAGAAGCCGCAACGCTCGCCTTGCCCGCGCCCGCCGACGATGAAGACGCCGCCACGCAAGAACTCTCGGCGGCGGCGGTGGCGTTACAGGTGGCTTCGATGTTGGAGCATCGCCCTTCACCGTTTGCCTCGCGGCAGCAATCGTCAGAGGCTCACAATACGGCCCTCGACGGCAACGTCACGCGGGTCGGTTCGATTATCGGCACGCCGCTCTATATGTCGCCGGAGCAATGTCGGGGCGAAAAATTGGGCGTCGAAACGGACATCTACAGCCTCGGCGTGATTACTTACCAAATGCTCGCCGGTGAGACGCCTTTTAGCGGTAACTCGCTGGAAATACTGCGCCAACATCGCTCTGCCACACCCGCGCCACTGCGCGAAAAGAACAAAAAAGTCCCGCGTAAAATCGCCCGTTTGGTAATGTCCGCGCTGGAAAAAGACCCGGCCCAACGCCCGCCCGGTATCGAAGCCTTTGCTGATATGTTCCGCGCCAATGCCGAAGGCGTGGGTACACTTTTGCAACGCGCGATGGCGATTTTCAGCGAACGGTTTGCTTCTCTGGTCAAAATCTCACTGTTGGTGCATCTGCCGCTTTTCCTTATTACAGGTCTGATGTTTCTCACTGACGGGCTGGTGAAATGGGGCTATTTGGGCGACACCGGCGAGACGGCACTCGGCGTAACTCTCTCGATTGCCAGCTTTATCGGTAATTTTGTCGCCGCTTCGCTGATTAGCGGCGTGACTATCTTATTGGTGCTGCAACTGAGCGTCACGCCTTTGCGCCCGATTCAGGGCCGTGAGGCTTTAAGCAAAGTGTTCGGGCGACTCAAACCTTTGCTGTGGACGGGTTTACTGATATTCATCTTCGTCGGCCTGGCCCTGGTCGTGATTTTAGGCGTCGGCATACCGCTCGCAATTTTGTTCAAGGCTAAGGTTTCCAACACCTTGAGCGTCGTTGTCGGGGTGCTGGTTGCGTTAGCGGCCTTTTTGTCGTTTGTCATTATCATGGTGCGTTGTTCGCTCTACACTCCCGTAGTTTTGGTGGAAGAACTTAGTGGCCGCGCCGCCTTGCGCCGCTCCTCGCGCCTGGTTTCATTGGCTTTGGGAACGGTTTTGGCGATAATCGCCGTGCAATGGCTTATTCCCATCACTATGAGTGCCGGTGTGCAATTTGTGGTTGGTAGTTTTAGCAACAACGATAATACGACATTTGACAACGGCACAGTCAGAATAGAAGGTGATACGCCTCAGCCCAAAGTCGCTGATGAGCGCCAAACGCAAGCCGAAGGCGAGGCTAAAAAAGCCCAACGGAAAAACCGGGCCTACCGCGCACAAGTGGCAGGGCGTTTTGCTAGTTGGTTGAATGTGCTCATTGGGCCGCTTCTTTCTATCATCAATGCGTTGTTATACTTAAAGTTACGGCAAATCGCCGGCGAATCGCCCAAAGCCCTGATGGATAGTTTTGCCGGCGCGGAGATGCCCTCCAGCCGTTGGCAACAACGTATGCGCGAGCGCGTGGCCTATTCTGCCACCAGCTATCGCAACACTTCTAAACCGCCTTCGTCGGGGTCGTCTCCGGCATAACTGAAACCAAAGCCTTCCCCCGCTTTGATATAGAAGCGCAATCGTTTATCATCTGGGCGGCGTTGGTTGCCCCGACGCACCAATCCGATGGCAATTAACGGCACTGAACAAACTCCCGCACGGGGCGGCGTGCGCCTGACAAACGGCGTCGCGGTGATTGTCGTTCTGCACAGCCCGCGCGAAAAGTGCTGGGGGGTATTGGAAGAAATCAGCGCGGCTGGCGTATTTCTGCGTGGGGTTGATTTGAACGCCTTCGATGATTGGGTGCGGGCGGTCAAGAATGATGAGCCGTTTTTTGGCTTTAACGACGTATTTTTCCCAATGTGGCGCATCGAACGCCTCTCGCGTGACGAATCCTCCGGCGGCATTCCGTCTATGGAAGAACAGTTCGCGCAACGCACCGGACGCGACATACGGGATGTGTGAAACTTCAAATTTGAGATTTTGTGATAAATTGTCCGTTTTATTCGTGAAACATTGTTCCATTCTCGCTTGACTTGTGTTATAGTCCTTTCAGATTCGCGGTGCAAGAGACGCGCTTGATTGGTTAAAACACGACAAAGAGAGGATTTAAGAACATGGCTACTCCTGCTATGGCACAAGAAAAAAAGGCGTTGGAAAAGAGCAAAGCAATTGAAACCGCTTTGTTAGACATTGAAAAGCGTTTCGGCAAAGGCTCAATCATGCGCCTGGGCGAACGCGATACCCGCGATGTGGCGGCGATTTCCACCACTTGCCTCAGTTTGGACGCGGCGATAGGCATCGGCGGTTTTCCGCGCGGACGGGTGATTGAAGTCTATGGGCCGGAGAGTTCCGGCAAGACCACACTGGCCTTACACGTTGTCGCGCAAGCGCAAAAAGCGGGCGGCATCGCGGCCTACATTGACGCGGAACACGCGATGGACGCCGATTACGCGGCCAAGTTGGGCGTGGACACTGATGGTTTGCTGATTTCGCAACCGGATTCCGGCGAACAGGCTTTGGAAATCGCCGAAACGCTGGTGCGTTCCAATTGTATTGACGTAATTGTGGTGGATTCGGTGGCGGCTTTGGTGACGCGGGCCGAACTGGACGGCGAAATGGGCGACGCCCACGTCGGTTTGCAAGCGCGTTTGATGTCACAGGCGTTGCGTAAACTCACGTCCATCATCGCGCA
>JAYVJN010000410.1:0-5687 GCA_043769325.1 Acidobacteriota bacterium | reverse complement strand
ACTTTAATGGTCTTCGTCGTTGGGTGTCGGAGTTGGTCGCGCCGGCGGTTCGACGCGGCCCGCGCCGAGGTTGTTAAAGTTCAAAGCCGCGTTGAAAAGTAAGAAAAATTCGCCTTGCGTCTGATGCCGCCACATCGGATTGGTGGCGAACATGACGACATGGCCTTTGCCGACGGGTATATCAACAACGGCGGGTCGGCCCGCGAGTTCGCTGCCACCGGCTAACATTCCGCTCACCAACAGATTTTTCTCATCCGCAGCAAAACGTAAAACAACGCGCGGGCGTTGACTGACTGGCACGGGCGGCGGGCCGAAGCCTGGGGTTTCCTGTTCGCCGCCGGGCCGCGCGTTTTCGGGCATGGTGGCGCGTGGCATGGCTTGTACGATGTCCGGGTCGCTCACGCTGCCGCGCCCGGAAACGCGGCCCGTGTTAGCGGGTAGGCCGCCGCCAAATCCGCCGCCGACTTGAAATAGCGTTGTGCCGCCAAAGTAAACCGCCAGATTTTCGTCGTAACCGTAAGCAATCGGGCTTTTACGGTCGGCAAACGAGGCGTTGAAAATTGAACCTTGGGCGCGTAGCTGCACGGGTGTTTGCAATGCGACGCCGTTGGTGATGCCGTAATCAATGGCGAGACTCGCAGTGCCGGCGATGGGCGCGAAGAGCCCGCCATCCTCAACAAATTTTTGCAGGTTGACCATACCGCGCAGTTCGATGCCGCCGCGTATGTCGGGCGAAGTGTCGGGTGACATACCGATATTCGGCGTCAAGTCCGATTTCGTCCAGGGCACGGGGTCGCCGCGCATGGGCAAGCCGCTGACGATTGACTGCGCCGTGCCGCCGACGGGCGGGAAAATTATCACGTCGTACTTTTCGCGCAGGTTCGGCGTGTCGCGTAACTCGTGGACGGAGATATATTTGTAAGGAATTTGCAGACGGTCAAACTCCATGCGAAACCAGCCGTCGTTCTGCGTGTTAGTCCAAGTGTGCAGGATGGCGATGCGCGGCACAGCGAGTTCGTGCGTTTTGACTTCAGGCGTTTTCTCAACGGCGACGGCGGTTAAACCCAATTCCGTGACGGCGGCGGCTAGTTTGTCTTTATCGGCCCCTTCGATAATGAACGAACCGGCGTTGAATTGCTGCTCGCCGATTTTGAAACTGTCTTCGGCGGCGCGCATTTTAACATCCGGCAGACGGTAACGCAGCGTCATCAAAGTATTGTCAGTGTTGTGGTTAATGACGACAATCGCGCCCGCGCCGGCGATTTTGCCGGTGACTCTAGCGTCGGAAGTTATGAGCGTCATGGGCGCGGACAGCGCGCTTTTGTCAGTTACACGCGCGGTTTTGACGTTGCGCAACGCGCCCATCGTCCAGCCGCAATCGTCGTAAGGGCGCGGGTCGTTGACATTGTAATACTGCGTGTCGAGCATGGCGTCGGCCCAGCGCGAATAGGGTTGGTCAAGCCGCACGACGTAAGAGCCGGCGGCGTATTTTTGCCCGCCGGCGGTGAACTCTATGTCGGCGCGGTGGACTTCAACGCCGGTTAAACGCAACAGATTCACCATATCAGCGGCTTCGACGGGTCGCGGGCTGGCGCTGATGACGTAGGCCGCCGGGCCTTCATTAGTGGCTTTGGCGACGGCGCGTTTGCTCTTGATGTAGAAATTTTTCAGGAAGCGGTCTTTTTGCGTGGCTACCTCGCGCATGGCAAAGAGGATGCCCGATTGCTGCATATTGGTATTATTGCGCATAGACCACTTAACGCGGGGCAGCGGCGGATTCGGGCGAAACCAATCGCGCGACGATTGTTCGCCAACCGTGCGGTCTTGCGTGTCCGCGCCGTTGTTGCCGAAAGTCTCGTAAAAACGCCCGATGGAGTTGTGGCCGTTGGCGATAAAGAGCATATAGTTGGTCGCCCAACCGTCGTAAAAACCGTGCGTCCAGACGCCGGGCACGCCGCGTTTGGTCATCTCTTCGATTTCCTTGTAGGCCAGCGCGTGCCATTCGTCTATGACTAACGGGTCCAGCGCGGGGTTGTAGGGGCCGGTTCCCGTCGAGGTGTAAAGATACGGCACGGATTCGTGTAAGTCGTGCAAAACCTGCGGGTGAAAGTCGAGAAACGTCCGCATCTGGTTGCGCGACAAGGCGAGTGACATACCGTTGCTGTCGCGGTTATTGTCGTGCGCGACGTACTTGCCCCAGAACAAAAGACTTGGCGCTTGTTTGCCCGGGTTGGCCTTGCGCCAGTTGTAAAGGTCAACCATGCGGTCGCGCCCGTCAACCTCAAGCGCGGGCGTTATCATCACGATAGCGTTGCGGCGAATGTCCTGGATAAACGGCGTTTCAGAAACCGCCAGCCGATAGGCCAACTCCATCAACATTTCCGGCGAACCGGTTTCGGGCGAGTGAATCGAACCCGAAGCCCAATAGAAGATTTTACCTTCATTGACCAGTGTATCGGCGTCGGCGTCCGTGATTTTGCGCGGGTCGGCGAGTTTGGCGGTGATTTCCTGGTAGCGGTCAAGTTTGGCGAGATTGGCTTCATCGCTCACCAAAACCAAAAGCTGTTCGCGGCCCTCTTCCGATTTTTCGGGCGCGACGAATACGCGGACACGCGGCGTGGACTTTTCCAGTTCGCGGTAATAACGGTGTAAGTCTTTGGTGTAAGTGAGTTTATTGGGCGCGCCGGCGATATAACCCAAAACCTTTTCCGGCGTGGGAACTTTGTCGGAAGCCGGCAGATGGTCAACCAATTCGGTCAAGAAAAACTTTTCCGTCGTATATTCACGGATTTTCGCCGTGTAACCCTCGTCAATTTTCGGCGCGGGTGGTTTCTGTTGGGCGGCAACGGTTAAATTGATGCAAACAAGCGAGAAAATAAATAGTAGCGCGTAGCAACAAAAGCGCACCGAAAAGGGTCTGGGGTTCATTCTTCCTCCGTCGTACAAGCGAATTGGTATTTCTTTCGCCATTGTAGCAGAGGAATCGGCCCGCCGCACGCTTTCAGGCTGGCGCGGATGGATTGAATTGACGCGGCGTGAATGTTTTAGGCGTCGCCAGTTTGAACACTTCGTCGCCCAAGACCGCCAGGTAAATGCCTTCTTTAGACAGACGGTTACGCATTGGTTCAGGGACGCTGACGGCGGCCACCAGGCCGTAGAGTTTCTTGCCGGCGTGTTCCGGGAAAAAGCGCGGGAAAGCGCGGAGGGTCTGTAAAACTTGCTGGAATTGGTCTTCGCCGAATTTGCTCTTGATTTCTACGACAAAGGCTTCGTTTTTGCCACCGTTGGAATAGGCGAGAAAATCAACTTCAAAGGAATCGCCGCCTTGCGCGGTTTTGACGTTTTTGGCGAGGACGTTAAGGCCGAACCGTTGCTTTAAGATTTTCTCCAAACTGGCCTGCGCCATCGCTTCGGTGTATTCGCCCCAACGGTTGCCAAAATCGCCAAGTTGCTTATTGGTCAAGCGGATTTGCCTCTCGGTTTTGCGAAATTCCGCATCACTTTTCGCGCGTTCCGTCGCTAGGTCACTGGCTGATGTAGCGAATTTTGCCTCAAGCTTTTTAACTGATATGGCTAACTCTGCCACTAAATCTCTTAATTCTTGGTCAGTCATGGGCATCACCTCCGCGCCCATTCTAGCAGCTATCGCGCCAACACGCGAACAAACAAAAGAGTCATTCAATGACGCCGGAGGTGGGCTGCGGGGCTTCGCGGAATTGCAGGTTACGAATAGAAATTTGTTGCGTGGCGGTAAAAGTGGCGCGTTGGCCGCTGTTTAGCAAGGGTTTCACCGTTTCCGCGCTGACACGGGTTTCTACCTGGCGGGTGGCATCCTGTTCTTGCAGCGTGGCGAGTTGGGTCACAGGTTGGCGGAGCGCGCCGCCGGCGTCTTCCAGGTTGACAATATAACGAAAATCCAACGCGGTGATATGTTCGGCTATCACGGCATCGCTATGGCCGCGCCCGCTCACGCCAAAGACGCGACGCAGCAAAAGGCCGGTGTCGGTCAGGAAATAGTGCGTCAGGCGCATCCGCTTGAGCGTGGTCGGAAGCGTTCCGGCGGCGCATACGCGACTGAAAAAACCGCCTGCCGCGTTTGGTTGGTTGAGACCGTAAACATCTCCGGCGGCAAAATTGACAGTGGTTGCGCCAGTGCTTGTGACTGTGCCAAATGCGGCTGCGACGCCATTGCTGAGGTAGTAAATTTCACTCACGGCAAATTTACTAACGTCCACCGGCGCGACGGTAATCGTTGCGCCGCTTGCGCTTACCGCCCCTGCTGCAAGCGCAAGCGGCGTCCACGAAGCGTCCTCAGTGATTATTGTAAGCCGGTCGCTGCCGGTGCGCGCAAAGGCCGCCGGCGCATTGAGCAAAGCGGTATTGGCCGGTATGTTGTCATCGGATAAGACCAACGGCAAACGCGCAAAACCATCGGCGTCAGGGTCAAGCACAGCAGCCGTTTGGCTGGAAAGATAGTTGCGCAGAAAAGGCGTCGGGACTCGCACATCGTTAATGCCGAGCAGCCCGTCGCCCGCGCTGTAAAGGTCGCGGCTGATGGCCTCGTGCGCGACGCGCAGGGCCTGTTGCGCGTCGGTGGTTTCGTAAGTGGTCGCGCTGGCACGCAGAGAAGATTGCATCAGCGTAAAAACCGCCGTGAAGACAATCATCATCACAACGATGACAACTATCAACTCTAACAAAGAGAAGCCGTCGGCACTGGTTGGCTTAGAAGCGTTCATATTGGTTGGGGGTTAGGGGTTGGGGGCTGGGGGTTGGGGGTTAGGTTGACGACGCGGAGCGTTACCCCTATTCCCTGCTCCCCAATCCCCAGCCCCCGATTATCCGGCAATCTTTTGCCTAAACCCCGTTAATTCGACGTATTGGAAAATCGGCGTGCCGGGCGGAAGACGGTTGGGGGTGCGGAAGGTGTCGTCAAAAGACCAGTTGCGGCGGGGCGGCGTGTAGATGGGCGTGCCGGCGTCCTCGTACTGCGAGACCTTTTGCGTGGAGTGGAAAAGAGGGGCCAGCGAGCCGGTGTAACTCCAGGCGTGCTGGCTAGTCCAAGTCCACATTTCCAGAAAGCGCGGGAAGTTGTGAATACCGCCGGCAATTTTTTCGCCCGCAGCGTTGCGGCCCGGCGCGCCGGATATTTCCGAGCGGGTGCTGCCGGCCATGATTGCCGCCCTTACGGCGGTGCCTTGCGTGACATCGGCGGCCCCTACATCGGCCTCGCGGTAGATGGTTGGGCCGTTGACGGCTTCCGGGTAGAGCACGCTGAGGGCATCGAACCAGGTGCGCGAGAGTGGCGAAATAGCGTCGCACGCGATAGACGCGGGGACTTGCGGGCCTAGATAACTGCCGTCGTTCAAGGTTGAACCATTGACCGGAATGCTGCCCACGCCGGCGGTGTTGTAATTACCCCAAATGAGAACCGGATTTTCGGCGGCGACGGTGACGCCTTTGGCGGACGCGAGTTTGCCCGCGCCCTGCGTCGTCACGAGTCTTTCCCCGTTAAAGAGGCGCAAGGCGCGGCGAAAATAGTTGTTGGGATTTGTCCAACTCATCAAATCGCGGGCGCGTCCGGGCCGGTCGAGGTTGCCCCATTGGTTGCCGAGGTCGGGCAATTCGTTGGTGTCTTTTTGCAAACTGCCGGCTTTGTCCAGGCCCAGGGCCACGTCGAAACCGTT
>JAYVJN010000409.1:0-5192 GCA_043769325.1 Acidobacteriota bacterium | reverse complement strand
ACGCCACCATGCACCTCAGTTGCGACCCGGGCGCTACCGCTTCCGGTACTGACTTGTGGCGTCTCTCAATACGCCAATTGTGCCCGTGCGAAGTATAGTAGCCGTGCGGCAGCGGCTCGGCGTAGCGATAGCCGCCGTAAGCCGCGCCGCATGGCGGGCAAGAAATCCACCGCGTTTGGGAAAGCGGAGCGCACCTGGCCGCGTGAGCGGCCGGCGTATGTTTCCCCAGATTGGTGTTTGCCGAAACGAAGCGCGTCAAGCCGGGAGCGCGGACAGCCTTGTCCGCATGAGCGCGAGAGCGCGAAAAATGGTTGCGTGAGCGGCGTGTCACAAGAAACAAGACTTGTCACGCCAAGGCGTTACTCGCCTTCGGCTCGTTGCGGACAAGGCTGTCCGCGCTCCCGGCGTGGGGCCGTCCGTCCGATTTACCAGTGAGAGCGGGATTGCGGTTTATCGGGTCAATCGTTATCATCTGGCGGGGAGTAGTTATGTTGCCGACGCAGAGATTGGAAAACGCTGTGACACGCCTGACACCGGAGCAATATGCCCGTGTCGTGGCTTTTGCCGAGGCGCTGGCGGCTCAGACCTTTGAGCAAACCGCCGCCGCCTGGCCCGGCGTTGGCCCGCGCCGTTGCGCCGGCGTTTCCGCGAGTTGACCGTCAAAATGGAAGCCGAAACCCTGAGCGACGCCGAACGCGCCGAACTCGCTACGCTGGCCGAAGAGAGCGAAGGGGTGGCCGTCGCCCGCGCCGAAGCCGTCGGCGAATTAACGCGCCGCCACAACGTCTCGCCCGACCAAGCCCTGGCCGCGCTCAACCGCAAGGAACAGCGGCGTGGCTGAATCCATCGGAGAAAAGCTGCGCCGTTTGGTTACTGAACGGGCGCGCGGCATCCTTTTTCGGCAACAACCACCTGAATCCAAGCGCGTTGAAAGAACTCCGCAAGCACTTTCCGTGTGGCCGCTCTGCCGTCTTTGACTGACGCGGTTTTGACCTGGTTATGATAGGCGTCGTATCTTGGCATCGTTACACTTCCGGCGCGAAACCATTGTAAACTGTCAGCGCGAAGATTCATCATGTTAATAGCTATATTTCTTACACTTTTAGTCACGATTAGCGGCGCGTTTGTCACCTTTTTTTACGAGGACGACGCGCCTTTTCCGGCGCGTCTGGCGATGGGCGCGGTGACGGGTTTGGCGGCTTGGGGGCTGTTGGGCTTTATGCTGTCGTCAATTATGGGGCTGACGCCTTTGTCCGTAACGCTCACGACGGTCTTTATTTGCGCGCCGTTGGTGATGCTCAAAGACGCGGCGCGGCGCGGTTTATTTGTGGGCGCGGCGCGGGAATCATGGGCCGGTCTGTGGCGGGCCGTCAATCGTCCGACCTGGCGCACGAGCGTTTACGGGGCGTTCTACCTGTTTTGGGGCGTCTTGTTATGGTGGGTGTTTGACCGCGCTTTCGTGTGGGACAAAAACGGCGGCATCGCTACCGGCGTGCAGAATAATCTGGGCGATTTGCCGTTTCACCTGAGCGTTATCACCGGTTTTGTGCATGGCAACAATTTTCCGCCCGCCGACCCGACTTTCGCCGGTATCAAGTTTACCTACCCGTTTCTCACCGACTTTATTTCCGCCATGTACGTCGCCGTCGGCGCGGATTTGCGAAGCTGTTTATTGATAGAAAATTACGTCCTCGCGTTGGCCCTCGTGGGCTTGCTCCACTTCTGGACGCTGCGCCTGACGCAAGACCGCATCGCCGGCCTTATCGCGCCGTTGTTAGTGATATTTAGCGGCGGTTTGGGCTGGCTGAATTTGTTGAACCAAGCCAAAGAGAGCGATAAAGGCTTGTTCGGGCTGCTCGCGGACTTGCCGCAAAAATACACCATCGGCACCGACCCTTACCGTTGGGGCAACGCCGTGACCACGCTCTTGGTGCCGCAACGCGGGCTGCTGTTGGGCGTGCCCCTGGCGTTGATTGTCTTTGGCTTGGTGTGGAAACTTACCGAAGTGGGGGAGTGGGGGAGTCTGGGAGTGGGGGAGAGCGGGAGAAGGGGAGACGGGGAGACGAGGAGACGAGGAGACGAGGAGACGAGGAGCGCGGATGCTACGGCGCAGAATGATGGCGAAAGCCTGAAAACCAAGAAGAAAAAGAAACAAGCGGCGGCAATTCTCCCCCACTCCCCCACTCCTCCACTCCCCCACTCCGACATCGCCCTCGGCGCGGGCTTCGTCGCCGCGTTGTTGCCGTTGGTACACGCGCATACTTACCTGGTCGTGCTGGGGATGAGCGGGCTTATCATGGTGCTGTCGCTCTTGTCACAATTGCGCCGCAAAGATGAAAACCTTCATCCTTCAGCCTTCAGCTTTCAGCCTTTACAGGCGTGGGCCGTGTTCTTTGCGGTGGCGGTGGTCGTGGCGGCCCCACAAATGATGTGGGCCGTGTTGGGCAGCGCGGTGCAGACGACGAAATTTTACGGCTGGAAAGTTGGTTGGGACAAGCCGGAAGAGATGAGCCTGATTTGGTTTTGGTGCAAAAACACGGGCTTTTTTATCCCTTTGACGATTGCCGCGCTAATCTGGCGCAAAGGCGGCGAGTTTTTGTTGTCGCGCCGTTTGTTGTATTTCTTCTTGCCGTTTACGCTCTGTTTTATCGCGCCCAATCTGTTCCAGATGTCGCCTTGGATTTGGGACAATATTAAAGTGTTGTTTTATTGGTGGATTGCCAGCGCGCCGCTTATCGCGTTGCTGTTGGCGCATTTATGGCGACAACAGGAAAAAGCCGTGAAAACGGTGGCGGCGGTGTTCCTCTTTATGTTGACGGCGGCGGGCGCGGCGGATGTCTGGGGCATCGTCAATGGCAAAACAGAACTTGGCCTGTGGGGGCGTGACAATATCGCTTTTGCTGAAGTTATCAAACAAAAAACTCCACCCCGCGCCCTGCTGATGCACGCGCCGACCTTTGACACGCCCGTCTTTTTGAGCGGGCGGCAATCGTTGATGGGCTATCCGGGCCATGTCTGGTCACACGGAATTGACCCCGAACAGCGCGAGGCAGAGATACGCTCCATTTACACGGGCGACCCACGCGGCGCGGAACTGGTGACAAAATACAAGGTGCAATATATCGTCGTCGGGCCGCAGGAAGAAAATCTACCCAATTTCAACGCCGCGCTCTTTTCGCGCTACACGCTAATCGGACAGGCGGGCGCGTATAAACTCTATCAGGTGCAATAAGCCGGTAGCCGGTAGGTCAAAGTTTCAGGTTCAAAGTTTCAGGTTCAAAGTTCAAGGTTACAGTGACGTATGAGCAATGGCGAGGTGGAAAATGAATTGCCCGAAATGACGGAAAGCGAGTTTTCCGTAGCCGTGCGCAAAGAACCCGCGCCCGAAGCAATCGTTGCGTTGCCGCCGGAAACCGTCGCGCCGCTTGACATAATTACGCCGCCGAAAATTGCCCCGCCGCCCGTGTCGCGTAAGCGCAAATGGTTGGGCAAAGATGATTTGACGCTAATTAGTTTGGTTTTGGTGGTCAAAACATTACTGTTTGTTTTTGGCGCGTCGGCGTATCAGGTTTATCAAAACAAGATGCTCCCGACAACCTACTCGCGGTTGGAAATCTGGAATCAGTGGGACGGCATTCATTACGTCGGCATCGCGGCGAAAGGCTACGAAGCAACCGGCGAGTGGTATTTCCGGCTTGTCTTTTATCCACTTTATCCCTGGTTGGCGCGAGGTTTCGCGTATCTGACGCGAGACTATTTTCTCGGCGCATTGGTTGTCTCGACGCTGGCTTCGTTCGGCGTGGCGTTAGTTTTTAACCGGCTTTTGCGGCTTGATGAGAGCGCGAAGATGGCGCGGCAAGCGGTTGTTTTCCTCTTTATTTTTCCCACCAGTTATTTTCTCCACATCGGCTACACCGAAAGTTTGTTTCTTTTGCTGGTTTTAGGCAGCTTTTACGCGGCGCGGAAAGAGCGTTGGTGGTTGGCGGTTTTGTTGGGCGCATTAGCGGCTTTTACGCGGGTCAACGGGCTTTTGCTGGGGCCGGCGTTGCTGGCTGAGGCATTTCTGCAATATCGTGTGAAGCGTCGTTGGGACTGGAATTGGGCGGCTATTCCGTTCATTGGCACAGGGCTGGCCGGCTACCTTTTGCTAAATTACAAAGTGGCTGGAAACGCCTTGCGGTTTCAGGAGATACAGCGCGAAAAATGGACAAAGTTTCTCGCCCCGCCCTGGCGCGGCTTCAAGCAGGTTTATGTCGGTTTGAGTTGGCGTCCACCCTGGGAAAAACATATGGTTTGCGCCGAAGAGTTTATTTTTATTGCTCTGGGGCTGCTCGTTGTGGTCTGGTGCTGGCGCAATACGAGGCTGTCTTACAGTGTTTGGACGACTTTGAATGTGTTACTGTTTATTAGCACGTCATTTATCCAAAGCACTCCGCGTTATACACTTATCCTGTTTCCTATGTTTATTATGTTCGCCCGCGCCGCCGCGCAACCCTTGTGGCAGACGGTGATTCCCGTTTGGTCGCTGTTATTCTTGTCCTTCTTTGTCTCGCTCTTTGTGCAAGGCAAATGGGCCTTCTGAGGGCCGCTTTAAGGGAGGGCGGCCCATCTTGCCGCGCAGGGCTTCGAGTTGCGCCATCTTAGCTTCGGCGCGGGCTTTCAGGCGGCTGAGTTCGCCGTCGCGGTCAAGGTTGTAGGTCAGTTCCAGAGTTTGAAAAGCAAGCTGCATCATGCCCGGCGCGGTGGGGTTTAGTTCGCCTCGCTCCCAACGCGCGATGGTGTTCCAGGTTACGCCAAATGCCGCGCCCAGTTGCTTTTGCGTCAATTTTAGATGTTCGCGGCGGGCGCGGATTTCTTCCGGTTTCATTGCGTTTGCTCCGTGCTGTGTGGTATTCTCTTGAAAGTGGCTGAGGGTGCTTCTAACACCCCCAGCCGTCAAGTAGTTACTTACTTATCTGGATGCTCTTTCAAAGTTTCTTTGAGCGCATCAAGTTCATGGCGTAGAGCGGTCAGGCTCTGCGCCATTTCTTCTTGAGCGTCAAATAACTGATTGAGCAAGCCCCAAATAGCTTGTAACCACTTGGCAAGGTCTTCATGTTTCATAAGACCTCCTTTCAAGTGAAGTACCGAAGATTTTCATCTCCGGCCTGTTTGTTTTATACGCAACGCCTGGCGGCAAGTCAAACTAGGCC
>JAYVJN010000408.1:0-14728 GCA_043769325.1 Acidobacteriota bacterium | reverse complement strand
CTGGCGGCGTTCGCGGCACGCTGGGAAGCGCGCGCTCCCGGCCCAGACCTAATCAGTTACGAATCGGGAATAGTAGAATTTCGCGGTTCACGGTTCACCATTCACTATGTTTGCCGAAGAGACTCACATTGACCCAAGTTTGCGCGGCGTGAGCGGATGGTTATTGTTTTTTATCATCACGCTGGTTGCGTTCGTGCCGTTGGCGGCGTTTATCTCTCTGCTGTTGTTTGTGGCGTCGTTAGAGGCGATGCTCTACTTTCAGCCGTTCGGAGTGTTCGCGCTGTGCGTAACTTTATTGGACTTGGTGGCCGCCGTCATTGGTTTGGTCATCGGTTTTCTGCTGCTACGCCAACGCAAGGCCGGCATCGTCCGCGCGGCGCAAACCTTTCTATTGGCGCGTGGCGGTTATATTTTGGTTAGTCGCCTGTTTCTGCTGATAAACTTGTCTGCGAGTTACGCGCCGGAGCGGTTCAAAAACAGTTTGTACCTAAGTCTTGGTTTGGGCTTGGTGTTCAGTATCAGCTACACGATTTTGTGGTACCTCTATTTGGAACGCTCACAGCGCGTCACCGCCACTTACATCATGTCTGAAATAGTTGAAGACAGGCCGCCCGCAGCACCGGAGTTTAGGTAAACCCGCGCCAGGGCCTGGCGTCGGCGCGTTGCAGCCAATTGTCCTTTGGGTAACGCGCGTCGGCTTCGATAAGATGGAGCGTGTAAGCGTGGCGCGAACGGGGCGAGAGATTGGCGCGGCTGAGGTGCGGCAACAGTCCGTGCAAGACGATTAAAGTCCCCGCCGGCACCTCTAACGGCGTCAAATTCGTAGCGGGCCAGGGCGTTTCGTCGTAAACTGCAAACCGTGTGCCGCCCTTGCCGTCGCGCAAGAAGCGTGATTTCAAACCTAAACGATGCCCGCCCGGCAAAACCCACAAACAACCGTTTTCCCGCGTCGCATCTTCCAAAGCGAACCACAAACCGGTGACGCTCATCGGTTCGGTGTAAAGAAAAGTGGCGTCTTGATGGCAAGTCACTTCACCGCCGATGCGCGGTTGCTTGAAAATGTACATGGATTGCGCCAGCAAAGGTTGGCGATACCCCAAATCCTGGGCCAGTTGCGCCAAGGCCGGCGCGCGGGAAAATCCGGCAAACGCCGGGTCGTAATCGTGCAGCGCGTGGCCGATTTTGTTAATGGACAACTCCTTGGCCTGTCGCAGTTGTCCGTCTTTAGTAAACGCTTGTTCCTCAAAAAAGAAACGGATTTGGTCGCCCGACGTGAGAAAGTAATCGTCACTGGTGCGCGTCTGCTGGTTAGTGGAAAAGATGGACACAACGCTGGCGGGGTCAAACGCGGTTACTAACTCTGTGGCGCGTTGCCGGAGCGCGGCGCACTCTTCAGGGGCGCAGAAATCCGGCACAATAAGAAAGCCATCGCGGGCCAAGGCGGTTTTTGGGATAGTTTTCAACATAACTTTTTGGCAAAATCGGGCGGCTTGACCATTTTAGCAGAAAAGCGGTCTTGACACGCTCCTTTGTGGCGTCCATAATCCTTAACAGGTAAGTTTCACTTACTTACTCTAAGACTTTCATTCAGTTTAACCTAGCAACACGACGCAGCGCATCCCTCAGCGCGCAACGGAGGATAAATCAAAGGTGTCCAGCGAAGAATTAGATAAGAGTTTACACTCAGAAATCGAAAACTATCTCGGCGGGCGTTTGGGCGATGTCAAAGCCGAACTTTCGCGTTTGCACGGCCAACTTAACGAAGCGTTTTCCAACCTTTTGGAGCGGGCCTTCCAAGAGGAAACGGTTCCCTCTGAATCAGCCATCGCCGCCACTATCGCCGAGCATTTACGCGCGGCCCATGAGCGCGGCGTAGAACTGGCGGCTGAGGAATCTGCCAAAGCCCAAGCTGCCAATGGCATAGCTCTGCTCAAAGCCGCGATTGAAGATATTGATAATCAACGTTCGCAAGCCGATATTCTTAGCGCATTGGTCAATCGCGCCGCTTCTTTCGCCCCGCGCGTGGCCTTTTTCGTGGTGCGTAACGAGATGGCGCAAGGCTGGCGCGCCCGCGGATTGGAAGGCACGGTTGGTGACGAAGCAGTGCGTCAAGCCGCGCTTTTGTTGACTGATGATCATGCCGTCAGCGAAGCGTTTCGCTCACAATCTACCTGGAGCGGTGCGCCTGGAGCCAACGCGCAAGACCATATCCTCTGTAACCATTTCGGTAGCGAACCGCCGCAACACATCGCCGCCCTGCCTTTAACCATTCGTAACAAAGTGGTTGCCGTGCTTTACGCCGATTCCGGCGCGTTGGATAGTTCTGCCGTCAAACTGGAAGCCTTGGAAGCGCTGGTGCGCGTAACCGGCATGGCTGTCGAATTATTGGCCGTTACGCGCGGTGCGCCGCGCGTGGCTGGCGAAGCCGCCGCTCATGAAGAAACCTCCGTTGCCGTTGCGCCGGAAGCCGTTGCTGCGGTGGCTGTTACGGCGGCAACTGTGGCGGCATTCACGGAGACGGAGGAGTCTGCGCCCGAAGCTGAAACGGTTGCTACGGAAACCGAGGCGGTAGCGGAAGAAACCTTTGACGCTACGGAAGTTGAAACCGAAACTGCGCCGGAAGCGGTTGCCGAAGTTGAAGAAGTTGCGTTCGCGCCGGTCTATGAAACCATCGCCGCGGAGCCTGAAGTCGAAGCGGCCCCGGAAGCCGTCGCCTTTGTAGAAGAAGCGGCTGCGCCGGTTGAAGCCGTCGCGGAAGAGGTCGTCGCCGAAGTCGAAACTGCGCCGGAAGCGATAGTTGAAGCGGCACCGCCGGAAGCCGACGCCGTCAGTGAAGCGCAAGTCGAAGCTGTGCAAGAAGTTGCCGCGCCAGAGGTGGAAACGGAAACCGCAGATAGCTATTACCAACCTGAAGTCGTGGCAGAAGCCGCGCCCGCAGTAGTAGTTGAAACGGAAGCTGTCAGTTTCGCCCACGAACCCGCTTCAGTAGCTGTGAGCGAATCCGCGCCGTCATACACCGCCGATGAAGGCACGCTTTCGCCGCCTTACATTCCTGCATTTCAGCCAGCGGCGTTCGCGCCGATTGATGAACTGGAAACGGCTACCGCTTCTTTTGCAGTTCCGACGGTTGAAGCCCAGGTCGCCGATGTCATGGCGGAAGTTACTGCGCCGGTAGCGGAAACCCATAACTATATGCCGTCCATCCCCGCGCCGGTGGAAGACATTAGTTTTACCGCGCCGCCGCCGCCTTCGCCTGATTTCAACGAAGCTGCGGAAGCCTCTGTTGTTCCTGAACCACAAAGCTACGCCACGCCGGTAGTGACGGAAGTGTCCACCGATTCTGCGAGTTGGGCGATGGTGGAAAGCGCGACGCAAGAGGCCGCGCCGGAAGCCTTACCGGTCTTCACGCCAGCCGTTGCGCCGGAAGATTCGCCGGCCTTTGATTTGTCGGCGACTATGACAATGGAAGATTTTGCGCCGCCGACCAATTTAATCCCGCCGGCCCCACCCGCGCCGGAATCTTACATCCCAATAGCCCCAGCCGCGCCGGAAACTTATATTCCGACGGCTCCGCCCGCGCCGGAACCTTTTGTTGAAGCCAAAGCGGAAGCGGTTGCCACGCCGCCGAACTTTGCGCCGGTGACGACGCAATATACGGCCCCGCTTGGTTCGGCGCGCACCTTTGGGCGTGAGATTGAGTTGCCCATTAACGTCAATGACGACGAACGCCGCCTCCACACGGACGCGCGCCGTTTCGCTCGTTTATTGGTCTCGGAAATCAAACTCTACAACGAACCAAAAGTGCAGGAAGGCCGGGAAGCAGGTAACATTTACCGCATACTGCGCGATGCCATTGACCGTTCGCGCCAGATGTATGACCGCCGCGTTGCGCCGCCCGTGGCCTCGCAGTTTGACTATTTCCACTACGAATTGGTCAACACTTTAGCCGAAGGCGACGCCGGCAAACTCGGTCAGGAATATCCGGGAGCAGCGATTTAGCTCTTTCCCGCAACTAACTAAAGCGGCAGGCGCGAGGGGCCGAACCTCTGTCGTCTGCCGTTTTTCTTTCACGCTACCGTTGGTAAGTTTATGAGATTATTGCGGCATCACTTTTTTTCCCCTGTCACAGCCTGTTTGTTGGCCGTAAGCTTATTGATTACGCCACTCACCGGTTGCGGGGCGCAAGGCGAACCCAAAGGCTTTGACGCCCTTCGCGCCCTCACGCGCAACGGACGCCCCGACGAAAATGCGCTGGTGAAACTGGAAAAGGATTATTCCGGCACGAAACTCGCGGGCCTGGCGCGGTTGGCGCGGGTTCGCGCGCGTATGACGGCGGGGGATTTTGCCGGCGCGTTGTCATTGCTGCAAGAGAAATCCATTACCCGCACTGATTTAGCTGAGTATGTGTTGCTCTGGCGGGCGAAATCGCTGGCACAAACGGGCCAACGCGCTGAGGCCGACAAACTCTACGAAGAATATGCGGACGATTACGCCGCATCGCATCTGGCCCGCGACGCGAAAATCGTGCAGGCGGAAAACCTGCTCGCCAACGGGCAAACTGCTGAAGCCCAAACGGTGGTCAAAGACTTGGCTGACAAGAGCGACGGTTCGGCCCTGGCCATCATCGCCCAGGCTTACGAAAAAGCCGGTGACACAACCGCCGCCGCCGCCGCTTACCGCCGTCTCTACTTTTTCGCGCCAAAACATGAGGCCGCCATCGCCTGGGCCGCTACCCAGACCGCGCCGCTATTACCCGCTAAAGCTGAGGAAGCGTTTGGTTTAGCCAACGGTTTACGCGCCGCCCGCAGTGGCAAAGAAGCCGCCGAAGCTTTTGCCAAAGCTGTCGCGCAGTATCCGCAGAATCTTTCGGTGGAAACGCAGTTTCAGCGCGGACAAGTTGCCGCCGAACAAAAGCGCGTGCCGGACGCCGCCGCCGCGTTCAACGCCGTCACGGGCGAACGTCGTCCCGAAGCCCTCTACAATTTAGCGCAAACTTACGCCAATGCGCGGCTTTGGGGGCCGGCGCGAACGCCGCTCGAAGAACTGCGCCGCTCCTTTCCGCAAAATGATTGGACGCCCCGCGCCCTGGTCAACGTCGGCAATATCGCCTTTGACGCCAACAACAAAAGCGAGGCGCAAAACTATTACAGCGCAGCTTTAGGGGCCTACCCCAAACGCGCCGTGACCGCGGCGGCCCATTTTAATCTGGGCTGGATGGCGCACGAACAGAAAAACTATCCCGAAGCTACGCGCCTTTTTACCGAACATTTGGCCGACTACGCCGACAAAAGCACCGATTTTCGCGGGCGCGCCGGTTATTGGGCTGCCCGTGACGCCGAACGCGCCAACAAAAAAGCTGAAGCCATCGCGCTTTACCGCGCCCTGCTCGCGCGTTACGAAGCGCATTGGTACGGCTATCTCGCCAAACAACGTCTGGCTGCGCTGGGCAACGCGACAGGGCCGGATTTCCCCGCCGATTCGCCGTTGGGCCGCGCCGTCGCCAACTTGAAAACCGTTAGTGTCGCGCAAGAAACGGCGGGTAGTGACGCCGACGCGAGACTTGCCAAAGCAGAACAATTAGACCTGGTGGGCGAACCGGATTTAGCCGTCGCCGAACTGAACCAGGCTCTGAAAAAATACCCCTCCAGCCTCAAGTTAAATCTGGCAGTGGCAAAAGTTTACCGTTCGCGCCAGCAAAATCTGGCGGCGTTCAATGCCTTGAAAAAAGTTTACCCGGATTACGCTCAGATGAAGCCGGAAGAGTTGACGCGCGATGAGTGGGACGTTTTTTATCCGCTCAATTACTGGGAAAACATCACCGCCTGGGCCAAGAGCCGCAACTTGGACGCGCACCAGGTCGCGGGCCTCATTCGCCAGGAATCGGTCTTTGACCCGAAAGTAAAATCGGGTGCTAACGCCTATGGGCTGATGCAGTTACTCTTGCCGACGGCCCGCCTCGTCGCCAAACGCTATGGCACGCAAGCCACAGTTACCGAAGCCACGCTCTTCCAACCCGCGCTCAATATCGAACTTGGCACAGGCTATATGCGCGACCAATACGACAAATTCGGGCGCATCGAATACGTCGCCGCCGCTTACAACGCCGGGCCGGGTCGTGTGCCCGGTTGGCGCGCCTCTTTGCCGGCAGAAATGGACGAATGGGTCGAAGCGATTCCCTTCAAAGAAACACGCGGCTATGTGCAAGGCGTTGTGCGCAACACCCTGCAATACCGCCGTTTATACGACGCCAACGGGAAATTCAAGCCGGAAGTGGGGCGGGATGCCGCGAAACGCGACGAATCCGTGCGCGTGCGGCAAATGGATGAAGAGGAATAACTTAGCTGTTCGATTGAGTGTAGGGCGCAAGGCGGCGTTTCAGTTCTTCGGGTAGCGGGACGCTGGCAAAATCGTCGCGGCGCACGGCAACCATGACAAAATGCGCGGTGGCGGTTAAATCAGACTCGCCTTTGCGCCGCACTTCAAAGTTGAGCCGTAATGATTTTGTGCCGATATTCCCGACGTAAACCGCAACTTCAAGTAAATCATCGAGTTGCGCGGCGCGTTTGAAGTCGCATTCCAGATGTGCGCGCGGCAGCCAGACATCCAATTCGTCAAACATCTCGCCATAACTCAACCCGACGGCGCGGAAAAATTCGGTTTCGGCAAACTCGAAAAAGCGTATGTAAGCCCCTTGACCCTCTCCCCCTAAACGCCCAAAGCGGCGTTAGAGGCGGAGATTCTTGGTTCACACGGGGGCGCAACCGTCCCCATTCCCAAAGGCACAGCCCGTGCCTGTATGTTTAGAGCGGCGTTATGGTCACGATGAAGTTGCAAGCCACATTCAGAACAACGATGTTCGCGCTCTGCCAGCGTCTTTTTCATCCTGTGACCGCAGCCGCTACATTCTTGGCTAGTGTAGGCCGCCGGCACTTTCCAGACTCGTTTCGCAGCTTCTTCCGCTTTCGATTCAAGTGTTTGGATGAAAGTGCCCCACGCGGCATCACTAATGGATTTGGCAAGATGATGGTTTTTCACCATCCCTTTAATGTTCAGGTCTTCAATGGCGATTTCATCGAAGCGTTGCAGCAAATTAAGGCTTGTTTTGTGCGCGAAGTCTTGGCGTTGCCGCTTCACTTTAAGATGTTGCTTTGCCAGCAAGACAACCGCTTTACGGCGGTTTGCCCCGCGTTTCTTCTTACGCGAAACGGAGCGTTGCGCCGTTTTCAACTTCTTTTCGGCTTTCCGCAAGTGGCGCGGATTGGCAATCGTTTCGCCGTTAGACAACGTGGCGAAGTTCTCCAGGCCAACATCAACGCCAACCGTTGCGCCGGTCTTGGGCAATGGTTTGGCTTCCACTTCGGCGGTCAAAATCACATACCAGCCATCGGCTTCGCGCTTGATGGTACAGGTTTTAATCGCGCCTTCTATCTCTCTTGAGAGACGGATGCGGCAAGAACCGATTTTTGCTAAATACAGCTTATCGCCTTCAATGCGGAAGCCGCTTTGTGAATAAGTGAAGCTGTCGAATCTCAGGCGTGACTTGAAACGGGGAAAGCCCGCTTTGGCGTCACCCGCTTTGACGCGGCGAAAGAAGTTCTCAAAAGAGCGTTGCAGCCGTCTTAACGTGGCTTGCAAAACTTGGGAGTGGACTTCCGCAACATCGGGGCGCAGAGGCTTAATCTGCGGCAGTTGGGCGCATTGTTCGGCAAAGGAAACGCTCTTGCGTTGCTTTTCCCAAGCCTCAATACGTTCTTGCAAGGCGGCGTTGTACAACTCGCGGCACACTTCTAAGGCACTCTCGCATTTGGCGACGGAGGCTTTAGAGGGGCGACGAAGTTTGTAGCGGTAAGCCATGACCATAAAGGCAGTATAACACAACTAAGTAGTTGACACCATGAGATTTGACGGCTGACAAGCGGGCGTTGAATAATTTCTTGAAAGTTGTCGTTTGGGCAACACAGTTACGCCCCTGCGGGCGTGCGCCGCGACATCTCCAACCAAATACTACGCGCCTCAAGCCGCTTCGCCATATGGTTGGAGCATTGCGGGCGCGAAGGAAGGTAAATTTCTGAAATTGTTCCATTAAACTAAAATTGCAGGTCTTCAACTGTCAATGCGCACAAACGCCCGCCGGTAAACGCTTCTTCCGCCGTCACTTCGCGCGCGGCAAACGAAGGCGGCGCAAAGGCGTCCATTTCTTCATCCGTCGCAAATTCAACCTCTGCCAGAATTAACCCCCAAAGCGGGCCTAAGAAAAAGTCCACGCTGTATTTGCGCCCTTCAAACTCAAACGGATAGCGATTCTTACGAATCTCGCGGCCCGCGAATGTTGGCGCAAGGTGATTGTATTCGTCGGCAGTCAGATAGGTGTTGGTGATGCGGCAGCGAGAGAAATCGTCTGCGGCAAGCAGGTGTTTTTGCGTGAGTTTGAGCGTGTATTCGTCGCGTTCCGGCGCGCGCATTTTGCGTAAACGCAGTCGCGTTCCGGCGAGATAATTGTCCCAGATTTGAGTGTGCGCCGAGTTGCGCGGCACGGGTAATTCGGTCAGCAAAAAGCGGCGTTCGCGTTCGATGCGCGAGTATTTGCTGAGTTTGTCGTTGGGGATGACGGTGTTTTCCGCCGTCGGATAAGCTGCGCCCATGAACTGATTTTACGCAGAATCAACTGAAAACGCATCTGCCAAACGGCGAAAAGCGGGAATGCTGGCGTCGAAATGTTCCAACGCGGCGGTGCAGGTAATGACAAAGACCAAGCCTTTTGCCAGCACGAAGGTCTGCGTTTGCTGCAACATACGGCCCTGCGCGGAAAAGCGTTGGAGACGTTGAAAGGCGGCGCAACCGTTGACCCGCGTGGGCCGCTCGTCAATGATTTCGAGGCCCGGAATTTCGGCTAGGGCCGCCTCGCGTTGTTCGCGGGCATAATCTTCGATGCTCACGCGCGGGCCTACAGGTTCGCGCATAATGACCGCGTTGGGCGCAAAACCGTCACGCGGCGGCCCGACCAGAGTAATCATGGAACGGTCTTGCCAATCGTCCGGCAAATCAGTAGTGAAACCGTTGGCGATGAATTTCATGCGCTCAGTTTGCCAAGCCCGCCGTGCGGAGTCAATGCGTCACCAACCAAAAATTGAGGTCAGTTTACTGGCAGCCCCGCTGACAAAATTGCTGGCCGCGTTTTTCACGGTGTCAACGGCTTGGCTGGCCGCGTTGATAGTGCCTTCAACGGCGTTGCCGACCATTTTGTCAACGCCGCCTTGCCGCGCAACCCAATCAACGCCCATACCGACAGCGAAACCAACCGCCGCGCCCGCCACTGTGCCGACGACAGGAATCGGTATGAAGCTGCCGATGGCGGCGCCGGCATACGCGCCCGCCACGCCCGCCGCCACGCCAACCGCCGCTTCGCCCACGATTTTGCCGGTGTAATTTGCGCCGGAAATTTCACCTTTTTGCCAGGCGTCGTAGTTTTGCGCCGCCGCGAAACCGGCATTGACGACACCGCCGGCGACGCCCCCGCCAAAGGCGGAGCGCGACATTTGCCCGGCAGCGGTACGCGCTTCCTGGCCGATAGCCGCGTTGAGCGCGCGGGTTGAAACATTGGCGATGGCCCCGGAACCGCCCCCGACAACTGCGCCTTCAACCGTTTTTTCGCCCACTTTTAAGGCCGCGTCGCCCACTGTCGTTTTGCCGCTCATCACGTCGTTGTAAGCGTGGTAAGTGGATTCGCCAAAGCCCACGACGGCCCCGAAAGCGGCCCCGTTACGAACTTCGGTTTTGAGCGTGTTGGGCGCGTTGGGAACTTTGACGCCTTCTTCAACCGGCGCGGCGGTAGGCGAAGTGACGCCTTTGTCGCCCGTTGCGTTGACTTTCACAAAATCAACTTCGGGATACTGGCCGTTGGGCAATTTCTCGCCTAAAGCAATCGGTTTTTCGCCAACGCCGAACTCGCGCGCGCCTGGTGTTTTGTCTGGGTAAGCGACTAAACCTTTGCCTTCAAACCATTTATTGACGCCCAATTCGGCGTCCATACCGGCGCGGGCGGTGAAAATGTCGCCGCTGCCAGGCGTTTTGGCGTTCAAATCGGCGGCGTAGGTTTTGGCGTCCACGCCCTTCGCGGTCATGTCTTTGAGTGCGCCCTGATAATCCAAACCTTGCACGTTTTTCCAGAAAGCGTCGCCGTTTTTGGCGAACGGGGCCAGCGCGGAAGCGGGGTCAGTCGCGCCTTTAACTTTGGCGGTTTCCGTCATGTTGTCCCAATTGGCGGCCACGACGGGGAAATCTTTGCCGTTGACGACGGCGATGCGCTGCGAATCGGGCGGCGTGTTGGAGGTCAAACCAAACGCGCCGAACATTTCCTTGGAGTTCAAACGATAGCCCGCCACTTCGTCCAATGGGGCTGACCAGGCGCGCGGACTCGGCGACAACACGGCGTCGGGCGTCATCATATATTTTTCGCCCGTCATGCGCGTTAAGTAATCGCCCGCCGGTGCGCCGTTGTTGATACGGCTTTGCAGCGCGTCGGGACTCACGCGGGTCATCGGCCCGCTGCCATCGCCGGCGTAAGAGGTTAAGAAATCGGCGGCGCGGAAGGGGTTTGGACGCGGAATATCGCCGGTTTTGAAGCCAAACTCGCCAACGGCGGCGCGGTATTGATGGCCCGCTTTGTTCGCCACTTCGGTCAAACTCATCGGCGTATTGGCGTTGGCCGGATTGGTTTTCAACTGCGCAACGGCTTGATCGTAATACTTGGGCGCGTCAGCAGCGGGTTTGCCGTTGGTAATAGCGATTTGTTCCGCCGTCGGCTTGATTTGGTTGGCGTGAAAGTCTTTGAATTGGTTGAGCGCGTCGCCGTAAGCCTGTTGGTAAACCTTTTGGCCCTGCGCGTCAGCCGTCCAGGGAGCTTGCGCCGTAGCCGCGCCCGCCGCAGTGCCGGCATAGCCAGCATTGATTTCCTCGCGCTTAACGTCGCCCGCCGCTTGCACTTCTTGTTTTTTAGCATCGCCATTGACCGGCGGCGTTTGCTCTTCCGGTTTAGGCGGTGGTGGTGGCGGCGGCGGCGGCGGCGGTTCTTGCGGTTGAATTGGTTGGGTTCCGACGGCTTCTGGTTCCATGCTTCTGACTCCTCAGACAAAGTAAACGGTGCGGATTTCAAAAATCCTATTTACTTATCGCCCGCGCCGCGCCAGAGTTGCGTGAGAGATTATAAACCTAACCATTCTTGTAACGAGGCCGTGTCTGTCGTCCATTCCGCGCCGTTTTGCCACACGCGGCAGACGAGTTGCGCACCCGCAAAGTGTTCAGGAAGTAAGCCCAAACCAGCGGGATGCGCCAAGATGCAAACGCGCTGTTGCTCAACGTCAATGACCAGCGCGACAAAACGCCCGTCACGCGGATTTGTTCCCGACGGAATCTCTCCGATGGCAAAATAACGCCCGTCGTCCGACCAAGCGCAAGCGTCAACGAAATCGCGTCCCGCCAAATCAATACCGTCCAAAACCAGCGCGTAAGTAAAATTGCCCTGGCTGTATTCGTCTTGCCAGACGAGTTCTGCCACGCGCTTTCCGTTGGGCGACGGTTTGCGTAAATCATATAGAGAATTGTCGCTATCTGCTTGCATACGTTATGGTTTTGCCTCGTAAGGCAGGGTGTAAGCTTTGCTCTGTTGGCACGGGTTGAGCGTGATTTCGCGTTTGGCGGTTTCGGCTTCGCGGCGCAGTTGGGCGCGTTCTGTGGCGTTCCAGAACAAAGGACGGCGCACGGTTGGCGGTTCTTCCGGCGGCGTTTTCGCTACAATCCAATAACGGCCCGGCGCGAGATTGGCAAACGTGAAAACACCGTCGCGGCTGGCTTTAGCTTCGGCATAGCGCAGAATATGTTCTGCCGCATCTTTCTCTGCGGGCACGAGATAGACGAACAGATTCGCAGGCAGTTCAACGCCTGCGCGGGCCGGCGTGATGCGCCCTGTGACAGTTGCCGCGCCATTGCTGATAAAAATGGTGACCTCGCGCGTAGTTGCTCCACTGACAATGCTCAGGTTGTCGCGGCCCAAGTCCTTGGCGGGCGAGCCCGGCGCGTTGCTGGCGCGGATATACCAACTTTCGCTGGGCAGTTGCGTCGCCAGGCGATATTCGCCGGGCCGCAAGCCTTTCACCTGGAACGCGCCGTGTTCGTCGGGCAATTCACGCGGCGCAAAGTTGGAATAGCTGTAACCCAGCGGCGCGGGCGGCTTCTTTTCGGCGCGTTGAGGTTGTAGCAGGATTTCTTCGATGAAAGCGCGGCCCGTTTCAACGCATTCGGGACGATTGGCGAGCGCGGCGTTTTTTTCCAATACAACGCGCCCGCTGAGGCCGCCCGCTTCCACTAAATTAAACTGCAAACCGGTAACATCGGCCCCGCGCACTTTTACGCGCTGGATTGGCGCGTCGGCCTTGCGGTTGCGGTCAGCGGCTTCCAGCGCGAGGTCGTAATCACTGTCGGGCACGTCTTTCAGCGCGAATGCGTAACCGCCGTCACTCCCTTCGATTTCGGCCTCCCGTTCTAAAATACCGCTGCCGGCGCGCAGCAGACTGGCCCGCAAACCCCATTCCGGCTTAAATGAAATGCCGGCAACGCCGCTGACACTGTGGCCGGATAGTCGGCGGCGGCGCATATCAATGCCGCTAATTTCCTGCCCCTATTGGAGTTCAAGCTGCTGCGCGGTTTCCGGCGGGCCGGTGGGATAATAAAATGGCGGCATCCCATCGGGCGCAACCAAACTCCAACCTTGCGCCGGGCCGGTTGCTATCAAATAGCTACCGGGCGGTAAACCATAGATACGATAAACGCCCTGGTCATCGGTCAAATCACTCGCGCTGTAACCTTCGCGCACGGCTTGGCCGCGTTCGTCGCGCACGCGCAAGGCCCGCACTCTCACCGTTATGGCGGGTGCGCCGTCGGTTTCCGTCAACGCGCCGGTGATAACGCCGCCGCGTGTCAGGTGCAGGTCAATCACGGCCCCGGGCCGGTAAGTGGTCACGCCAAAGTTTTCATCAGCCAGCGGCACATAGCCCGGCGCAAAGGCTGTTACAGTATAGCGGCCCGGCGGCAATCCTTCGGCGCGGAACTGGCCGTTGGGTTTGGTTTTAGGGCTGACGCTGAGGCGGTCAGTAGCAAAACGAAGAGAGGCAACTCTGACTTCTACATCCGGCAGCGGTTGGCCGTCGTCACTGACAACAGTGCCGGAAATCACGCCACGCGGATTGTTAGCGGCTTTTGGCGTCGGTGTTGGTTTCTGCGCGTAAGCCGTGAGCGTTAAAGTTGCTGTCAAGAGTATGAGGTAACAAAATTTCACGGCTGTTTCTCCTCCTGCGCGGCATCAATTTTGATAATCGTTTCGGTTTCTGTATCGCTGGTGACATAGACTTTCTGCGTTGCGCGCCAGAGACGCGGCGGATTGCTGCCTTCAGCGTCTAGCGTTACCGTTACCGTCAACTCATACTCGCCGGGCAAAAGCCCTTCCAAGCGGAAGTTTTGGCTGTCGTCAACGCTGATGCTGTCGTAATTCAATCTTTGGCCGTCAGCGCGCTCAATTCGTATTTTGGTCTTGGCAGCGGCGGGCAGCGGGCCGTTTTCGACGTTGATGCGCCCGCGAATCACGCCCGTCGCATATGCACAGACCAAGCGCACACCAGTCACCGATTGGCCTGGCGCGACTTCAATCGCCCGATTCTTTTGCGCCACGCCGTCGCGCTCAACGCGCAGCAGATAGACGCCGTTGTCGTCTTTCCGGCCAACCGCAAGGGATACTGCGCCGGGCTGTAAACCGCCCAAACGAAAACTGCCGTCCGGGGCCGGATTAGCCGCTGAGCGTCCCTCTACGGGCGATGCTTTGGAGCGGTTTGAGCCTTGAATGTGAAACTCAGTCAAAGGCGGGGCCGGACGGCTGCTGGTGTTTTCCAGCACTATGACGCCTTCGATACTCAAGCCTGGCTTGAAGAAAACCTCCAGGTCGCTGATGTCAGCGTCTTTGACCTCGAAAGTGACCGGTTGGGCGACATATTCGTTCCCCGCGCGATAAATCTGCGCGTTGACGCGGTAACGGCCCGGCAAGAGGCGCGGCAAGGTGAAATCGCCTTTGGGCGAAACCGGCGCGCCGGAGAAAAAGAAATTCTCCTGGCCATCATCATCCACCGTCGCCACTTCCATAAAAGAATCGGACGCCACCTGGCGGGTTTCTTCGATGAGCGCCCGCCCGCGCACTTGGTAGGTATTCTGGCGCAAGCCGGTTTTGATGTTGGCGTCAACGATTTCCTGGCCGGCGGCCAATTCAAAGGTTTTAGCCGCTTTTTCGTCGGGCGTGCCGGGCGCATATGTGCGTTTGAGGAAACTACTATTGTTTGAATAGCCGCCGCGCTTGCCCTCCACGCCAACGCCTACCAGATAGCGTCCCGGTGGCAGACCGTAAGCGCGATAAACGCCCCGGTCGTCGGTGGTGGCGCTCTCACCAAAGATGGACGCCTTACCCAACAACGTCGTTCCTGATTTCTCGTCAACTTGCGTCAGAAAAACGCCCTCACGGATGACGGGCCGCCCGTTGGCATCAGTGACGCGGCCTGTGATGACGCCGCCGCGTAGCATCGTGAAATCTACGTCTTTGGCTTCCTCGCCATCTTTGACGGTTATCGCCTGGCCTAACGGAGCGACGTAGGTTTCGCGCGGCTTGGTATTGGTGACGATATAGGCGGGCGCG
>JAYVJN010000407.1:0-7602 GCA_043769325.1 Acidobacteriota bacterium | reverse complement strand
GGTACTGACTATTTGTTCAGAAGCCCGTCGCTACCGCTCAGGGTACTGACTGTTTATTCAGAAAATCTTCACGAACCGGCGTAAAAATATCAATCAGTTCCACTTCTTCATCCAGCATGGTGGCCCCGTGCCAGCAATGTGGCGGGAATCGTAAAACGTCGCCAGGTTCGGCAATGATAGTTTCCTCGCCGACAATGAACGAGGCGCGCCCGCGTTGCACTATGGTCATCTGTTCGTGCGGGTGGTCGTGCGCCGGTGTGACTATGTTAGGAGGAAAAACGAGACGGCAAATCATCAATTGTTCACCAACTACCATCTGCCGGCGGATGCCGCCATCGAGATGTTCCACCGGGATTTCGTCCCAGTTGGCGACTTGCGAGTGTTTCATTGCGGTTGCTGTTTCAGTCATGCTATTTTTTGCTTCCTGCATTTGTGCTAACCTCTAATTCAACCTTGAATTTGCGCGGCTGATTTGCGCGAAACTGTAGGTTTTCCGCCTTAAATACCAGGTGTAGCGGAATTGCGCCCAGCGTCCCTTTGCCGAGGCGGGAGTCGCCCGTTGCGAGCAGTTCGATTTTGTTGACCCAATCGCTTTTAACTCTAACGGCAAGCGTGCCTTCGCGTCCACTCAAAAGGTCGGCGCGTTGTTTCTTAACCATTTCCCAGCGCGCCGCACCCGCCGTTGAAGGAACCGCGAACCGCCAGTTCTTAACGATTATATCTTTGTCTGCGGTCAAGGTTTCTTCGCGTATCAGCATATTATTTTCCAGCCAGAAACGGACTTGGCTGGTGATGCCCGTCGCAAATCGTTCGCCGGATTTACTGCCCACTTGCGCCCAATGCGAGGTGGTTATTTTCAGCGATTTGCCATCCGCGCCCGGCTCAATTTTATCTGCGCCATCGGCTGCCGCATAAACTTTTCCGTCTGCCAATTCCAAAAACGGCACGAGCGACGGATAGACTTCCTCCACCGGATTGGCGAACCCCGCCAGGCCAAAAGGCGCGGGCAAATAATCGGCAATGGCAGGTTTTGTGCCGACGGTTATAGGCAAAGCGAACCGCAAATTTCCCTGCCGCACCAGCCAAACCCCCAATTGCTTGCCGGCGGATTTATCGAAAAACTCGAAACGCGCCACATCTGCGAATTTCGGCGTGGCGGGAATCATCGTTAATCCTTCGCGTTCCAACGATTTCATAAACGAATCGTGCGCCGTAATGATTTTGCCAAATGAGGTTCCAGCTTGCTGCCATTCGCGTTCCGGGCTGATGTAGGCGTAATTGCCGCGCCCAAAGGCAAAAATCGTAAACAGATGCGCCTTGTCGCTGTAATCGCGGCGAATCCAACGCCACGCCAGATGGTAAAGGCTGGCAATATCCGCCAACGGCACGGGCCGGAATTCGGGATGCGCCCCCAAAAAAGCCGAGATTTCCAGCGTGTCGAGATAACTAACCAAACCCTGGCTGCGGCCCCAATTGTAGCCGTAACCTTGCGTTGAAACCAAGTCCCACCAGAGTTTCATCTGCGCTTTGAGCGAAGGTTTAAGTTTTTCCTGAATATCTGCACGTCCGGCGATTTCCGCCGCTTCCCAGCAATAACGGGCGTATTCATTCGAGTAACGGTCATAGCGTCCGGTGGGGCGATTGTCGTCGGAATAGAGCGCGCCGTCGGTAAATTGCTGCGCGGCGGCTTCCGCTACTGAATCCAGCAAAGCGCGGTCTTTGAGCACGCCCATTTGATAACTCAAGGCGGCGACGCGGGCCGCTACGCCCAAATAATTTTCCGGCAAGCTGATGACTTTGCGCGTTTTAGGGTCGTAAAAGCGCGACGGGTCAAGCAACGCTTGCCACTCTTTTCTCTCCGCTTCGCTCAGACTTTGCCAGACGGCGTTGCGGCTCAAATCTGTACCATAGTGCCGCAAAGCCAGCGCGGAATAGAGTTGCGAAAAAGCCTTGCCGCCGTTACGCGCTTCAATCAAACCCATTTCGCCGATGGCCCGCGCCGTATCTTTGCCGGCAATGGCTTGGCTGCCGCCAATATCAGCCTGCGCCGCCAACGCCCGCATAAAACTGCCCCACGAATACTCGCCCACCGTCAACGCGCCGAGAACTCTTTCCGGCGGTGGATTAAGCGTCTTAATATCGCCAAAGTGCTGCCCGATTTCACGCGCCGTGAAGTCTTTCACTTCGGCTTTCAGCGCGGCGGTTGAAAGCGGGGTTTGAGCAAAAGCCGCCAGGGTAAAATAAACGCAGCAAAGCGATAGCCAAAGGAACAACCGGAAAATAGTAAATTTACTTTTGTGCAACATTTGCTACCATTTTGAGTTCCGTCTTTATACCAAATCAAAATAGTCCTGATGTATCTGGGCGGCAAAAGCCGGGTATCAATTATCATCTATCAATTATCATTTATTATGGCTCAAAGCGGTGTGACGGCATATTAATTGATAAATGATAATTGATAGATGATAAAGAGTTTCGGCCCCGTTACATCGTCCTTAATTGGAATTGGTATGAGACGGCTTCAACCCGCGCCGAAGCCGTCTAAAGACTCAAAACTTAGAAGGTCAGGCGCAAGCCAAATTGTAGCCGACGCATAGCTCCGGCACTGGTAATTACCCCGAATGTCGTCGAGGTTGCGACGTTGGCGGGGGTTGTGGCGTTGGGCAAGTTGTAATTAACGATATTGAAACTATTCGTGCTTTCCGCGCGGAAGCGAAGTTTGAAGCGTTCGCCAAAACGGAAATCTCTGGAGAGAGCGAGATCTACAACCTTAAAACCTGGGCCGTCTAAGAAGTTGCGCGGCGAGTTGCCATCGGCGGCGACGCCGGTGACGACAAGATTCCGGGCGAAAGCCGCCGTGTTGAACCACCTGTCAGCGGTTGGGTTGTCAACGTGCGGGTCGCCAATCAACTGCGCGCGGTCATTCGTATTCCCGTCCAGGTTGGCGTCAACGCCGCCGTTCGTGACCGAGAACGGCCTGCCGCTGCGCGCCTTAATAATCGGAGACAGGCTCCAACCGTTGAGGATGCCGCTAACCACACGATTGCCGCCTTTGTAAAAATCAGGCCGGAAATTCATGTTCAGGCTGAAGACGTGCCTCTGGTCGGTATCGGCGCGTCCTTCGTCCAGCGCAAGATTGCTAAAGTTCTGGGCCAAACCCTGAGTCGTGTTGTTGTGCAGTTGCACACTGCTGCGAGTCGTGCTGAGGGTGTAAAAACCATTCAGGCTCAATATCTTACTTAGACGCATCTGGCCGGTAATCTGCAAGCCGTGATAAGAAGCCTCCTGGTCGGAATTGAGTTCGCGTATCGCGCCGAACAGCGGGTTGGGCCGACGGGAAAGGATATTCGCGGCGGTAGCCGTCGCGGTAGGCGTTAAGACCGGGTAATTTATATCGCGGTCAAACGGCAGATTTCTGGCGATGGAGGTGACATACGACGCTCCCATCGTCAAATCTTTCGTCAACTGGCGTTGCACCGTGATATTTGCTTGGAAAGTGCGCGGCCATTTGAAGTCCGGCGCAACGGCGAACAGACCGCCGCCGTTAGCAAATGTTCCGTTGTAGGGAAAGGGATTGCCGCCGACGTAGGCGTTATAGGGGCTACTCAGCGAGGCTCCTAGCGGCACGAAGGTCGCGCTCTGCCGACGATTGGTGTTGGTAAAGGTCAGACGGGTGGAGAAGGGCTGAAAGTTTGTCTGGGTGTTCCATTCGTTGCCCGAAATACTGCCATAAAATAACCCGCCCGCTCCGCGAATCGAAGTCTTGCCGTCGCCTTTCGGATCCCAGGCGATGCCGAAACGCGGCGAGATATGGGTGTAACTTGTAGGGATTGCGCCTCTTTCCACACCAGAGTCGCCAAAGAACAGCGCGCCGACGGGCGCGGTGGGCCTGACCGTTGATTGCCGGCCCGGGGCATAATTGACAACGCGGTTCTCCGGGTCGGTGGGCGGCGTCTGCACGTCATAGCGCAGGCCCAGGTTCACGGTGAGACGAGGGTGAACGCGGAAATCGTCTTGGACGAAGAGCGCGGTGTACCAGGTGTTGGTGTAGCCTTTGACCGGAGCGTCCTGCGTGACCTGATTCGGAATGCCGACGAGAAAATCAGCCAGCGCGTTTCCTGTCGAAGTGCCGTTGAATTGAAAGACGCCATAGTTGTTGAGCAGCGTCTCCTGGATGTCTTTATTGAGCGAAAGTTCGCCGCCCAGTTTGAGCGAGTGTCGCCCCTTAATCCAGCTAAAAACGTCGCGCAGCGCGTAGAGGTTAGTCCCCGCAGTGGGCCCGCCGATGGCGTTTGACAATGTGAAAAAGCCATTGACCGTAATCTGCGGCAAAGACGCCGTACCCTGCGGAGTAAACGAGGCGCCAAGATCCCTCAGCGAGGTTGAAGGCACGTTCAGGCGTCCGCCAAAATTACGGGTGTAGGTCAACCAGACCTGATTAATCTTCTGCGGGCTAATGACCCACAAATCGCTCAAGTTTACATTGTGCTGCCGCCATTTGAAATTCTGCGTCGCCCAAAGCAGGTTGCCGCTGCCCGGAAATACGGTAGTGCTGCCGGCTGTCGTAAAATAGGAAAAGGTTAAGCGGTGCGGGTCGTTGAGTTGGTGGTCGAGCTTGCCCAAAAATTCATTTGTGTTATATGGCAGCGGAACATTTCCCTGCCACCCGGGTAGCCCGTTGTTGAGAGTGATGTTAGAAACCGGAATGTTATCCCGAATGATTCTCGCCGCCACAGGGTCTATGCGGTTAGGGCAGATTACTGCGGCAACGCCTAAGCACGAGAAATTTGTCGCGTTGGCGAGAGTCGTTCCGGTAGCGGGATCTTTCGGCGGCGTCCCGGACTGGCTAAAGTCGCCGATGCGTTCCCGCGCTGTCGGGACTCTGGCCCCGTCCAGAAACTGGTTCGTTATTTGCCGCAAGCCGGAATAAGAAAAGAAGAAAAAAGTCTTGTCGCGGTTTATCGGGCCGCCGATAGTGCCGCCGAACTGGTTGCGTTTATACGGCGGTCTTTCCAGCCGCGAGTTCCACTCATTGGCGTTAAACACATCATTACGCACAAACTCGTAGAGCGTGCCGTGAAACTTGTTGGTGCCGGATTTGGTCAGCACATTGACCACGCCGCTGGCAAACCGGCCATACTCGGCATTGTAGCTATTGGTCTGAATCCTGAATTCCTGAACCGCGTCCGGGTTGGGCGCAATATTTCCGGTGTTACGGAGATTGGTCATGTTCGTGCCGCCATCCAGGTAGTAGTTCACGGAGCCGGTGCCGCCGTCAGTTCCACCGTTGATGAGCGTGCGCTGTTCGGGAAAACCTAAGATAATATCGCTGGTTGCCACTGATGCGGTTTTTTCGCCGCTATTATTCGACTGCACGCCGGGGGTTAAGTCAAGCAAGGCGAAAACATTTCGCTCGACCAATGGCAGATTTTCTATTTCCTGCGATTGAATGGTGCGGCCCAGTTCCACGCTATTCGTATTTACTTCCGGCGGCTCGGAGGAGATGGTAACCTCTTCTGTAACCGCGCCAACCTCCAGGGTGACATCTATGCGCGCCGTGTCGTTGACCCGCAGGACGACGCCGCCTTGGTTGGCCTTCTTAAAGCCTGAGCTAGCCGTAACCTCAACCGTGTAATTACCGACTGGCAGAAATTCAATCCGGTAGTAGCCATCCTCGCCGGTGACTGTTGTGCGGGTCAGTCCGGTGTCAACATTACGCGCGGTGACACTAGCCGAAGGCACCTGCGCTCCGCTTGGATCTGAGATAGTGCCAACGATGGTGGCGGTGGTGACCTGTGCGACGGCTGCCGGAGCAACGGCGAGCAGTACGGCAAACATTGCAAAGCGGATTTTCCGCAAACCAAAGCTTTTTACATTAAACATCTGTGTAATCTCCCATTAGAAATTCCCAACCCAAACAGCAACATGACACTACAATAAAGCGCCAAGCCGGTTGCCCCTCAAAAACTCGGCATCCCCCTTGATTCTGCTTAACAATCAAGCAACTCGCGGCGCCGCAAAAGCCGGAGCCGTTATTAACGCCGCCGCGCCACGCAAACGCGGATAATCATCGTTCCCCACGATTTTAATTTCCGTCGTCGCCGCGAATTTAGTCAGGGTGCGTTCGGCGATGGCAGCTTTGACCGTCGCTTCCAACAAATCCCAGACGGCGGTGATTTCGCCGCTAAGATAAATGACCGCGGGGTCAATCGCGTTGATGATAGACGCCAGACCGAGACCCAAATAACGTCCGGTAGAATGTAAACTGGTAATGGCTTTGCCATCGCCACGTCGCGCTAAGGCAATCAGGTCGGCTACCGTAAAAGTAGCTGTTTCAGCCGGTTGCAGTATTTGTTCAGACAAACCACGGCCAAAATAACGCGACAGTGTGGCGAGATTGGAAATATAAGCTTCCCAACAACCGCGCGCCCCGCAAGCGCAACGCGGCCCGTCTATACTCAAAGGAACATGGCCGAACTCGCCCGCGATGTTATGTTTGCCGCGCAACGTTTCGCCATTGACCACGATGCCCACACCGACGCCGTCCGAAACGCTGACGAAAGCCAATGTGCCGGGCGCATTATTCTCGTACCGCGTAGCCCACACCTGAGCCAATGCGCAGGCGCGGCCCGAATTTTCCACCTGCACCGGCAAACCCAATGCGGTAGCCAGCGGTTCGCTCAAAGCTATGTCGCGCCAATCCAGCGTCGGCGCGTGCAAAATGCGGCCCGTCGCGGCCTCCACCATGCCCGGAACAACCACCCCCACGCCCTGGCAAGTGGCGTTTTGTTCAGCCATAATGCCCTTGAGTCGCGCTGTTAGTTCTGCAATAAACTGTTGCGCGTCACGCGGCGTAGAGAAACTTTCCAACCCATCCAAAGGTTTGCCCACCATATCGGTGGCCTGTATGTAGGTTCGTGTGGCGCGAATGTCCACCGCCAAAACGTAGCGTTCCCGCGAATCAATATAGAGAAAAGTCGGTTTGCGCCCGCGTTTCGCCTCCCCCGTCGCGCCTTCAACTATCAAACCTTCCGTCAATAACTCGTTGGCTAAAAGCGTCACAACGGCCCGGTGCGTGTTCATTTCACGCGCCAAATCAGCCCGCGAAATCGGCTGATGCGCGCGAATCAGCGTCAGCGCGATTTGACGGTTTATCTCCCGCGACGTGCTGCGGTTCGCCAATTGAAAGCTGTCGGGGTTAATTTTCCTCAGCATAGATATTTTAGTTGTAACTCACAACAAACTATTCTGCAAACACTTTTATAAGCCGGTTTGCCGACCCGATATGATAAGAATTGATAACCTGTTCTCAACATAACACAGGTGTTTAGTTCATTTTGGCTTAGTCCGTCACGACATAGTTGTAAGTTGTAACAAATGTGCAGAAGAGTTGTCAACAGTAAAAAAGCTGATTTTGTTATACTATAAAACAAATAAGTGAAAGGGTTCGTTGATTTCCTGTTGTCTTAGCAAACGTGGCTTGTAAGCAGGTGCGAAAAAGTTTTCCGGCATAATGCGGAAGCCCGCACTTAGTCAAGGGCGCAAAGGGCACACTTGACGTAGTGCGTGTTTCCGCATTCGGATTATGCCCCAAAACATAGC
>JAYVJN010000406.1:0-7411 GCA_043769325.1 Acidobacteriota bacterium | reverse complement strand
CGCCACCATGCACCTCAGTTGCGACCCGGGCGCTACCGCTTCCGGTACTGACTTGTGGCGTCTCTCAATACGCCAATTGTGCCCGTGCGAAGTATAATTCAGCGTTCAGCATTTTGCCTTCAACATCTACGCTAAGGCTTACCGCCCGTCGTATCCGCAACCGGCGGGCGATACTTTTCCTTTTCCTTCTCGCGTTCCAAGTAGCGAATCCCCTTCTCCATCCATTCGGGCGCGGCTGCGCCTTTCAGAAAATGGTCAAAGAATTCCTGTAAACGCCGCGTGTAATCCTTTTGATTCTGGCGTTTACGCAAGCCGTGAAATTCGCCGTTGTAGTTAAACAAATACGCCTCTTTGCCCAAACGACGGAGCGCGAGGTAATACTCGATGCCTTGATACCAGGGCACCGCGTCGTCGTTGTCGTTGTGAATCATCATCATCGGCGTCTGCACGCGGTTGGCGTAAAAGACGGGCGAATTTTCGATAAAGCGTGGCGTGGCTTCCCAGAGATTGCCACCGATGCGGCTTTGCGTGCGTTCGTACTGGAACTGGCGCGGCAAACCGCTGCCCCAACGAATACCGCCATATGCGCTGGTCATGTTCGCCACTAACGCGCCGGGCGCGGCGGCTTTGAAGCGGTTGGTCTGCGTCACCATGTAGGCGATTTGATAGCCGCCCCAACTGTGGCCCTGGATACCGATGGCGGCTTCGTTGACAAAGCCTTTATCCACCACCGCTTGCACGCCGGGTAAGACACACTTCAACGCGCTCTGGCCCGGATAACCGATGGTGTAAACGATGTCGGGCATGAAGACGAGATAGCCGTTGCTGGCATAGTAAGTGAAGTTGACCGAGGTTCCCGGCCCCGGGTTCTGGAAGTTGTGCAGCGTGTCCGACAATTGCTCGTAGATGTAAACCATCATCGGGTATTTCTTGTTTGGGTCAAAGTTGTCGGGCTTAACCAGCACGCCTTTGAGCGGCACGCCGTCGGTGTTTTTGAAACTCACCATTTCCGCGCGGCCCCAAGTAAAAGCGGCGCGTTGGGCATCGCCGTTGCTCACCTTTTTGGGCGCTTTGAAGTCTTGCGCCGTTATCCAGAGGTCGGGGAATTCGTCAAAGCGCGTCGCCGAAAGCATGAGCGCGTCGGCGTCTTTGGCCTTGGTCGGATTGTTAAAGCGTTTGGCGGCCATAATTAGCTTCTCCGGCGCACTGTCAAGCTTAACGCGGTAAAAGCCGGAATCGCGGGTTTCTTCGTTTTCGGCGCGGAGCAAGAGAGTTTGCGCTGGGTCAATAAACCGCTCGTCAGGGTCAAGCCGGACGTAGCGCATTTCGGTCTTGTCGCGCCGGCCCATCCCGCCCGTGAGCATCTTCGCGCCGCTGCCGTCGGGATTTACCTGCCAGATGTCGAAGCGGTCATACAAAAGAACTTGTTTGTCGTCCTTAGTCCAGGCAGCTATGCCATAAGATGAAGGAACACTGGGCGAATCGTAATCTTCCTGCCAGAATTTCACGCCCAGTTTGCCGGTCAGGTTGGTAACTTTGCCTTCGGGAATGGTGACGGAGTTCCAGTCTTTGCCGTCGAAAAAGAGCGTGTATTTGCCGGCGGGCGACCAAGACATCCCGAATTGCAGCCGCTTTTGCAGCAATTTACGCGAACCGTCTAAAGTGTTGACGAGATAATAATCGGTGTAGCCGGTGTCGTAATTGACCAAAGGGCGATAGGCGCGGTCATCCGTGCCGAGGGCGTAAAGGCCGTTAGACGAGGGGTTTACGCTTTCCATCGTGGCATCGGCCAGTTGCGTAAATTTCTGTTCTTTAACGTGCCAGACGCCGCGATAAGACTTGTCGCGGTCAGCAATGGCGCGCACCTTTTGCATCGGCTGGACGTAATCATCTTTCCAGTGCCAAAGGTCAACCATCACCTTTTCGTCATCGGGCACAGCCTTTTCGGGGTCGGGTTCAGGGTCGGGCGGCGTGGTTGCGCTGATAAATAAACGGCTGCCGTCATAAGAAAAACTGAGTGAACCTTTTTCGCTGACTACAAATTCGGGACGGAAACCGGCGGTTTTGGGTGAAACAACCTCGCTGGCGGCGTTGGCCCCGCGCGGCCAATGGTAAACCTTAAACTTGGGTTGCGCGGCGGCGGCGTCATCCTTGTCACTGATAAAAGCCAGTTGCGTCTGCTTTTCGTCCCAGGTCATTTTCGTATATTTACCTGGGCCGGCCAGCAACGCCAGGGGCGCGGCATCCGTGCCCGGCGTGACGGCAAACGCGCCGTTGGTTTCCTCTTTTTTTGATGAAACCGCGAAAACCAATGATTTGGCGTCTTTGCTGAAGGTGTAATCCAGCACATCGGCAAAGCTGCGCTCAATGCCATCAGCCAAACTGCGTAAGACGAGTTCGCTGCCGTAATCCTTCTTTTTGGGCGGTTTGGCAGACTTTGGCAGGTCGCTACCGCTCGCTGTACTGACAGGAGGCGCGGTGGGCGGGCCGCTCGCCGCACTGACGGGTTCTTTCAGATAAGCGATAAACCCTGCGCCGTCTTCCGGCACCTGGTAATTCTTCACCCGCTCAATTTTCGCCACTTGGCCCGTCGCTAAATCCATCAGGCCGAGCATGGTTTTGGGCATATCTTCGGGTTTCTTCTTCTCTTTCTTAGCCTTAGCGATTTCGGCTTTGGTCGGTTCCAGATTAAAGACGAGAAACTTGCTGTCTGCCGTAAATGAGGGACGCAATAATCTTCCCAGCGCGATAAAGGCTTGCGTCGCGGCTGGGTCAGTGCCATCCGGCGGCGGCACGGGCGGGCGATAACCGCGCGGGCTGCGCCATTCCTGCGCGCTTGCCACATTACGCGCGATTAGTTCGCCATCGCCGTCCTGCGGCTGCATGACATATGCCACCCATTTACCGTCACGCGAGATTTGCGCGCCCTGCAAACTGCGCCACGAATCGTAATCCTGATGCGTCAACGCGCGTTTGGCGGTTTGCTGCGCGAGACCCGGCGCGGACATTAACGCCAAGACACACAGGGCCAATGCTGCGCGCCGGATTTCACGGGAAACGATAAGAGAACGGAAAGACATAACTTCTCCTTTAACAAAATCTTTTCAGTGCAAATTACAGTGAAAATGATACCACAGTCGGGCCGCCTGGCCCTAGGCCGGCTTTACCTCTTTTGCTATTGCCGGCAAATTTAACTATTCTCTGAGCCGTCCTTACGCATTGTCGAGGAACTAAATTTGAGCGAATTTTCTTGGTTAAAAGAATTGAGCGACGCCAACCTGGTCGCCATTTGCCGGCAAGGTTCCGAAGCGGCGTGGGCCGTTTTAGTTCAATTTCTACCCGCAACAACACGCTCTGCAATGGCAACCCGTAATAGACAACCCGTTCGGCAGAGAGCGCGCGTTACCAGACAAGTTGTTGTTTCGCCGCGTCACTTCCGCCGAACGACGGTACTACGAACGCTTCTGCTTAAATTCTTCAATCCTTGTGCAACCCTCAGGGCGGTGTCTGCAACTTAAATGGTAGCGAGTCAAACGTAACATTAATGCGGGGAACTGCAAACTGATTAAACACCAGGTTGTCAGGTGTTTCCTTCCATTTAATAGTTGTTTTAACGAGCAAACAATGGCAAATTGTAATAGTGTTGCGGCGGAAGTGAAAAACATTGTCCGAAAATAGCTCTTCCTTTCTCTGTTAAGCAGGTGCGAAAAAGTTTTCTGGCATAATGCGGAAGCCCGCACTTCGTCAAGGGCGCAGCGACACACTTGACGTAGTGCGTGTTTCCGCATTCGGATTAGGCCCGAAAACATAGTCTTACCTGTTTAGTGGGTTGAAAGGTCGGGGAATCTAAACGGCCTAGCCTTAAAATTTAACTGCCTGGAATTCTTCTTGCCCGAAGGCAGAAGTTTCGCGCCAAGGATGTAATCAAATGTACCTGATAATTGCTCTTCGTTTGCGCTTTGCGCTTGGTTTGTTTTGCTCGATGTTGTTGGCCGGACATTACTTAGCTGTCATTGCCCAAGGCCCAGCCGTTCCTAAAGAAACGCCAGCCACGCCGGAAACCAAAAGCGCGGGCAATATCAAAGTCACGTTTGACGAAACCGCGCCCGGCGTCGTGTTTATCGAAGCCAACGGTGAACGCATTCGCGTGGACACCAACCAAAAAAGCATTGCCCGCGTGGATGAACCGGCGACGACGACTGCGCCGGTAGCCGCGCCAACCGCTGCCGCGCCGGTGACTGACGCTAAAATCGCGCAGGGTGACGATGAAGAGTTGGATGAACCGGGCCTCGAACCATACGACTATCGCTTGGTGCAGGTGCCGACCCCGAAACGCTACGCCAAAGGCTCGCTCACGCTCTATTTTACCCACCGTTTTACGCAACCCATACGCCCCTTTCGCGGCGACGACGGCAGCGCAAAAGCCCTGTTCGGTTTGGATACATTCTCAGCCTCAGCGTTTGGTTTATATTACGGCATAAGCGATAAACTTTACGTCAACGCCTATCGTTCCCCGCTCTGTCGCAACGGTCATTGCCGCACCATCGAAATCGGCGCGGGTTACAACGCGCTCCACGAAAAGAAGGGTAAATCACCGGTTTCATTAGGCTTTTACGGCAGCATCGAAGGCAATGATAACTTCACCGAAGAATACACCTACAACTTGCAGACGATGATTGCCCGCAGCGTCGGCCCGCGCGTCAACGTGTTCTTTGCGCCGGCCCTCCATCTGAACACCAACGGGCAACGCCGTTTCAACCCGCGTCCGGGCGATTTTTCGGCAAGCGCACTGGTGGCGAATCGCTTTGACCCGGGCACACACACGGCCTCGTTTGGTTTCGGCGTGAACGCGCGGATACGCCCGACGGTCTCTTTATTGTTTGATTACACGCCGCGCACAGGCTTCAAACAGGGTCGCATTGAACCAATCTTTGACACTAATTTCAATGTCACCGGCTTTAAGAACAAATCGCACGCGGCCCTGGGCTTTGGCGTCCAGAAAGATACCGCCCGCCATACGTTTTCGCTGACCTTCGGCAACACGCAAACCACTACGACCAGCAGCTACAACTCCAGCAACCTGGTCTTGTCACCGAAAAATTGGGTCATCGGCTTTAACCTGGCGCGCAGGTTGTTGAAGTAAAGTTTTCTCACCCAAACGGCCCCTTCTGCGTCTAACTCAATGACGTTCAAGGAGAAAAAACCAAATGCGGCTACAAAGACTCAAACTTATTGTCCTGTTAATGATTACCGGCCTGGGCTTGGCACTGTTTCTGAGCGGCGGCAGAACGCCGGCGGCGCGCGCTAATATTGCCGGCCCGCCAGCCGGCAATTCCGGGGCGCCAGGCGAAACCGCTTGTAACAACTGTCATGTACAAGAAACCGGCAGCGGTTTCTTTACCGTTTTAGCGCCTTCAACATATGCGCCTGGCACGACTTATCAAATCACTGTGCGCCACACGACCAACGACAACACACGGCGGCGCTGGGGCTTTCAATTAACCGCTTTGACCAGCGTCAACATTAGGGCCGGCGATCTGGCGACCACCGGCGCCAATGTCCGCATCCTCACGGGCGGCCCCGGCGGTGCGCGCCAATACGCCGAACATACAGAGGTTGGCACTTTCGCCGGTTTTGGCTCACCCGTCAGTTGGACCTTCAACTGGACTGCGCCAGCCACTAACCTCGGCCCGGTTACTTTTTACGCCGCCGGCCTGCAAGCCAACAACAATGGCAACGAAACCGGTGACCAAATTTATACTGCTTCTGCGGTCTCCCAATCCGCTGCCGGCGGGGATTTTTCCGTTGGGGCGACGCCCGCGACACAAACCGTGCAGACCGGTTCAAGCACCAGCTTTAACGTCAACGTAACGCCTTCGGGAAGTTTTACCTCAACCGTCAACCTCAGCGTTTCCGGCTTGCCCGCCAACGCTACGCCAACCTTTACGCCGGCCTCGGTTGCCAATGGTTCCGGCGCGTCAACTCTGAATATCACGACTAATTCATTCGCCACACCTGGCAGCTACCCATTGACGATTACCGGCGTTGGCGGCGCGTTGACCCACACGGCCAACGTCACGCTTAATATCACTCCTGGGCCAACGACGTTCCAGTTTTTCGCCGCCAATTTCAATACCTTTGAAGGCGACAGCAGCGCTCTCGGCCCGGGCAGCGCGATTGTTACTATCACTCGTTCGGGCGACACCAGTGTCACTTCGAGCGTGGACTTCGCCACGGCTGACGGCTCGGCCCTGCAACGCACCGATTTCACCGGTTCCAGCGGAACATTAACCTTTACGGCGGGCGAAACCAGCAAATTATTTGTTGTTATCATTACGGATGACAAGTATTCCGAAGCCCCGGAAACCATTAACCTGGCTTTGAGCAACCCCAGCAGCGGGGCCGTTCTGGGTTCGCCAACAACCGCAACTCTGACGATTAACGACAATGACGTTGGCACTCCGACAACTAATCCGATTGACGGCGCGTTGTTCTTTGTCCAGCAACATTACTCGGATTTTCTCAACCGTGTTCCCGACCAGGCCGGTTGGGATTTCTGGACGGCGCAAGTTACCAGTTGCGGCAGTGACGCAGCGTGTATCAATAGCCGGCGCATCGGCGTCAGCGCGGCCTATTTTGTCGAACTGGAGTTTCAGCAAACCGGTTCGGTGGTCTATCGTTTTTACCGCGCCGCTTTCGGTGTTCGTCCGGCCCCTGACCAATCCCGCGTGCTGCTCGATTATCCCGACTTTTCGCGTGACCGCGCGCAACTCGTCGGCGGGCCGCAACTGGAACAAAGCACTGTAGATTTGGCAAACCGTTTTGTCTTGCGCGCCGCGTTTCTGGCGTCATACCCAGCCTCTATGAGCAACGCGCAGTTTGTCAATAAATTGTTCGACACGGCTAACTTAATGCCATATGTCACCGAACGCCAGGCCGAAATTGACGCCATGACCAACACCGGACGCACGCGGGCGCAAGTGCTTTTGAATCTTATCAATATTCAAGCCTTCAAAGACCGAGAATTCAACCCGTCGTTTGTGTTGATGCAATACTTTGGTTATTTGCGGCGCGACCCCGACCAAGGCGGCTACGACTTCTGGCTGAGTGTCTTAAATCAACAACCGGTCAACGCGCGCGGGATGGTTTGCGCGTTTATCACTTCAACCGAATACCAAGAGCGATTCAGTTCTATCTCCACCCGCAACAATACGCTCTGCAACGGAAACCCGTAACAATAAGAAAAGGAACAATGGCAAACATTTGAAAATTAGTAACTGATTAGGTCTGAGCCGGGAGCGCGCGCTTCCCAGCGTGCCGCGAACGCCGCCAGGCGTGAGCCGGTGGCACGGAGACGAGGTTTTTCTACCAGTGCTGCGTGTTGTGTACCCGCCGCGCCTGATGGCACGGC
>JAYVJN010000405.1:0-5496 GCA_043769325.1 Acidobacteriota bacterium | reverse complement strand
CCCAACACGGGATGAGAAATTCTATCAATTGTACTGCACGGTGAAACATTCTATTCCGTCACCGGTTGAACGTAAGTTACCGGACTTGGAAGCATTTAGTGAAAAAATTGCCAACTCGCCGCGTCTCTTTGACGGTTGTTTTGTCGCTTTGCAGCGCGGCGAGTTTGTTGGGTTCGGCCATTTGTTGGAACGCGATAACGAGGAAAAGGAACTTTATACCGATTCGCTTGGCGTGCTGGAAAGCCATCGTCAACGAGGGGTTGCTTTAGGCATTGTTCTGGCTGGCGTTCGTTACGCGGAGTCAATCGGAAGCCAATTCATTTCGGAAGATAATTTTATCGGGAACAGAAATGTCAGGCCGTTATTAGAAAAGATTGGATTTGTGGCGGAACCCGATTGGATATTGTACGAAAACAGGCCGAAATTTAATGAGTAAAGCAGCCAAAGTAAGTTTGCAACCCTTTGACCCGCAACACTATCTGGCGTTTGTCAGGTTGTGGAATTACGCTTACCCGCACTTAAAAACCACTTCGACAAATTTTCGTTTACAGGATATCTACGCTCCCGCAGGATTTCAACAAAAGCGTTGGTTGGCAGTGGAAAACGGCGTCATTGTCGGCTTTGGCGGCTATGAAAACCTGCGTGACGAAGATTTTAATCCGCGCCAGTTTCGTTTACACATTGTTGTCAACCCGGCATCGGAAGGGCAGGGAATAGGCCAGGCATTAATCAGCCAAGTATTAACGGAATTGAAGCAAATAAATGCTTTAGATGCGGGTGTTTTGGTTTGCTTGGAGCGGGAACAGAGTGTTGGGTTTGCGCTGAGAAACGGTTTTCAAGGCGAGATAGAGTGGTACCTTTCGCGGATTAATTTAGAAACTTTCGCCATCCCGCATTACGATAAATTGGCGGCGCAATGGCAGCGTGACGGCATTACTTTTGTTCCCTTTAGCGAACTTGCCGGAGAAACCGGCGCGGGTAGGAAATTATATGAACTGTTTAGCGCGGTGCGAAATGACACACCCAGTAGTAGCGATGCGATGACTTTGCCGCCGTTAGAGGAGTTCGTTGAGAATATACGCCGCCAGCCGCGTCAATATGAGGGTTATTTCATTGCCTTGCACGAAGGCCGTTTCGTCGGCTTGGGCGTTCTTTCGCGCAAGCCCCATAATGACGAAGAGTTACACAATGATATTTTAGGCGTGTTGCCGGAGTACCGTCGGCAAGGAGTCTCTTTGGGGGTTATCGCGCGCGCCATTGAGTGGGCGCGGAGTTGCGGTTATATTTACGCGACAGCCGAAAATGCCGCCAGTAATAAAGCTGTCATACCGCTTATGGAAATGGTTGGCTTTCAACGCCAGGCGAGTTGGCAACTCTTTCGCAAAGTGTTTGAGTGAACCCACAAGTCATTGTTGAAGTTCTTGTTCCAGACTCTCCAGCATAGCCAGCACAATTTCATAAGCACGGATGGCAACTCCCGCCTTTTGCGCATCGGCGCTATTACCTTGTCTTTGCACTCGTTCCAAATTTGCGAGTGTTGCCAATAGCTTTTGCCTTTGGGCCGCAAGCTCTGCTTTGCCTGGTGGCGTAATGAGTCGGCCCAGCATGGGATAAACAAGTGGTTCTAAAGGCGTGTCCGGCGTTTCACCGGAAATTTGCCGTGCCGCATTTGCGCGTAGATTCTCCATTTTTTTGTTCTCTGGACAAACAGTTTAAGTGACGCGAATAAAATAACCTTACCCATCAATCATCTTGCAGAAACACGCACGAAGTAAGAGTGCCATGTTTTACGCCCTTACTTCGTGCGGGCTTCCGCATTGTGGGTCAACTTATTTTTGGCCTATTACTAAGTATAGGCTTGGCTAAAGCTGTACATCAGCTTCTCGAAATACTGGTAGCCAAGTTTGAAGAAATAAATATAGCGGTCTTGGTAGATCGCAATAGCGGCCCATACAACCACAATCCCTAACGCCATTTTGACCGGCATACTCAGGAAAAAGACATTAACTTGTGGGGCGACACGGTTTATCAGGCCAAAGCAAACATCGGTAAGCAGTAACGCTACCATCGCGGGTGCGGCTAATTGCACGCCGACCAATATAACGCCCGTCGAAAGCCGCGTGATTTCATTCAGCAGTGGCGACCAACCGCCTTGTATATGTGGGAATTGTGTGACGGGAAATAGTTGGAAACTGAGCATCAAGCCACGCAGAAAAAAACGGTGAAACCCCATCGCCAGAAAAACTACCAGCGCGAATTGCAACTTAAACTGACCAAGCTCAGACACTTGAAACTGCAATTGAGGGGCGTAAACTTCGGCTTGTGTGGCCCCTCGTTGCAAATCAATGATTCTACCGGCGGTTGTAATGCCGTCAAAAATGAGCGATGTTAAGTAGCCGAGGCAATAGCCGATAGCGGCCTCTTTTGCCAACATGAAGCCAAAACCAACCGCGCCGAACGGCAATTCTCCATTGGCTGGCAGCGAAGCCGCCAATGACGGATAAGAGATAATCACTAAAGCCGCCGCAGTTGCTGTTTTAATCTGTTTTGAGACTGCCGCGCCGCCGAAAAAGGGCGTTACCGCGAGAAAAGCCAGCAGACGCGCGAAAGCCAAACCAACTATGACCAGAAAAGCCTGTGGGCTATTGCCGGTCTCAAAGGTGCGCAAAACTACTTCAACTACTTTGAGCAGTTCGTCCATAATGGAATGGCTAGTATCTGGTGCCGACTTGGTTAATCAATTCAAAAATTCTGCCCATGAAATTCATCAGGTAGGTAAGAATCATATTGCCGGTTAAAACCAGGGTCAAAATGGTCAGAATCATTTTTGGCACAAAGGTTAGCGTTTGCTCTTGAACTTGCGTTAAAGCTTGGAGCAAACTCACCAATAAACCGGTTATAAGACTTGCCAGCAAGGGAGCCAAGGATAGCAGCAGTATCAGCAATAAACCTTCGGCTGCCATGTTGATAAAAATGCTGTTCATTGCTTCTCCTTTAGCGCGTATAGTCCAAAACCAAGGCTTGCGCCAGTTTGTGCCAGCCATCGGAAAGGACGAATAACAGTAGCTTGAACGGCAGGGAAATGCTCATCGGGGAAAGCATAAACATTCCCATTGCCTGCAAGACGTTAGAGACAATCATGTCAATCACCAGGAAAGGTAAAAAGAGAAAGAAGCCGATTTTGAAGGCTTCACTCAATTCGCTGGTGACAAAAGCCGGAACGAGTACGCGAAACCCTTCCGGGTCAATCTCTTTTGGGTCTTTGCCGTTGGCTTTTGCCAGATATTGCGAGAGTTCGTAAAACATCTCCAATTCAGCATTTTGCGTTTGCCGTTTAAGAAACTGACGTAAAGGCTCACGCCCCTTTTGCCCTGCGTCCAGCAGCGTTGTGAGAGACTCTTGGGAAAAGAGATTCTTTGTATTGCTGACCGGCCCGGCGGCGTCGCGCATTTTCTCGACCACCGGGGCCATGATGAAAATGGTTAAAACCAATGATAAACCGGTAATTACCTGATTGGGCGGGGCTTGCTGTGTGCCTAACGCGCTTCTCAACAACGAAAAGACAACTGATAACTTGACGAAAGAAGTCATCATAATCAGTCCGAACGGTGCCAGTGATAAGCCGGCCAAGACCAACAACAATGTGAGTGGGTTGGTGGCCAGGCCCTCACTGCCGCCAGAGGTCAAAGGGGCCGGCGTGGGGGTGGCTTGCGCCGCCGCCAACACCCAGCCAAAAGCGTGTGTTCCGAATAATGCGAGACTCATTTCTTTTTGTCCTCCTTTTTCAACAGTTGAGTGAGTTTTTCCCGCGCTGCCTGGCCAAAATCGCCAAATTGGGGTTTGGCGGCGCGGCTGGCAAGCAGGGCGGTTTCAGCCACTTCCGCCGAGGCCGGGTCAAGTTCGCTGACAAGTTGCACGCCGGCAGACGAGATACCGACAACCAGCCAACGGCCCGCCACCTCAACTACATACAGACTTTGCGTGGCGCTCACGGGCAAACGGTCAACTACACGAATCATGCTTTCGCCTACGCCGGTTACAGCGTTTAGTCGCGGCAAAACCAGGCGCAGAACCACCACCGCCAGCACAATAACAAAAAGTAACGCGCCAAATGTTTGCAGCAATGCTTTGAACAGGCTGGCGCTTGTGCCGAGGTCACTTTGCCACCACGCGAACATAAAATTTGTCAGAAGATAATTCATGTAAGTAACAGAGCAAAAATAAAGTGACCCACAATGCGGAAGCCCGCACGAATTAAGGGCGTATAACATGGCACACTCGACGTAGTGCGTGTTTCCGCAAGATAGTTGATGGGTTGGTTATTTTATTCGCGTTCCTAAGCAAATCAAAAGGCTTTTGGTTATGTAAGATGCGTAATGCGGACGCCTAAACGACCTTCTAAGTCAACCAGTTCACCACGCGCCACGCGCCTCCCATCTACCAATAAATCAACCGGATCGGTAGCTTTGCAACCAAGTTCAAGAATCTGGTTGATACGCAAACGGGCCAACTCATCCAACCGGACGCGACGGGCTGCAAGCTCGATGTGCACCGTCAGCATAATTGCGTCAAGCAGCGCGGCACCTTCGCCGATTTCTTCTTCCAGCACTTCTACGGTTGATGTAACTTCTTCTTCTAAAGGGATTCCCATATCCAATCTTTCTGCCGGAGGAGGTGCTTTCCCGGCGTGAATCTCCTGTATTTGTAAACAAATGTTTTCGGTTTCATTTTGCGCCAAGCCACGCACAAAGGCTTGTGGCCCATCACCAACGCGGATTTTTAATTCATTGTGAAAAGTGTGGTTCTGCCATTCAACAATGGGTTGTTCGATAACAACCACGTCTCCTAAATCCAGTAAAAGCAACTCTTCGGCATTTAATTCGGCTTGACCAATTAAAATGGAAAGCGGAAAATCAGGAGCCAAACCCGCAAAACCGGCTAGTTCCTTCAACGGAGACGGTTGTGCCGCAGCAATAGCCGGTTGACTCAAGGCGCGCACCGTCGGGGTTGGGAAATATACCCGCAACAAGCCATTCAAAGTTCCCAGATGCAAACGAATGATAAAGGATAGACCTAACCCCCAACCGGCCCCGGTCTCTAACAGCCAGTTTGGGGCGGTTGGCGCGATTTGCTCTAATCTAAGCGCAAAAGGCGCGGCGGGGATGTCTAGTTCACGCAACACTTGGAGTCCTAAAAACTCAATAACCGCGCGCTCACCGGTTGAAAGGTTGCGCAGTGAATCAGGCGCGTCGCCAGGGCCGCCAAGCATACGGTCAGTTAGGCTAACGCCAAATGAAGCCTCCATCGCCAGTAGAAAAGGCAGGTTTCCTGGTTCTAAACGCAAGGCTGCGAAAATGTGCGGGGCGTTGCCGGTTTGGTCTTCAAAAGCAACGGCAGTGGATTCACGCCCATCGTGCCAACCTGCGCTCACGGTGGATTCCGTACATTGTGTGTAGCGCGCCAAGATGCCGCGCGCCCGCTGCCAGAAAAACGAAA
>JAYVJN010000404.1:0-6677 GCA_043769325.1 Acidobacteriota bacterium | reverse complement strand
TGTTGCGGAAATGGTTGCCGCCATTGCCCTTATCCGAAAGAGGAAAAAGAAAAATGAAGCGTCTTGGATTGTTTGTGTTTATGGTTTTGCTGGGTTGCGCGTCTTTCGCGGCGCAGGAGAAACGCCCGTTTGGGATTGAAGATTTGTATCGCGTCAAGAATCTCAGCGGCCTTGATGTTTCACAAGAACGCAAGAATGTGGTTTTCACCGTTACCACATCCGACCTGCCGCGCGCCAAACGCTCGACGCAAATTTACATGACGGGCTTGAATGGCGAGAGAATGCGCCTCGTCGAGACCGGCGAAGGCAATGCTTCCAGCCCCACTTTTGCGCCCGACGGCAAATATCTCGCCTACCTCAAGGGCGGGAATTTATTCGCCATCGGCGTTGGCGCAAATGTGCTGCAACTGACCAACATTTCAACCGGCGCGAGTGACCCCGTGTGGTCGCCCAATAGCCGCTATATCGCTTTTACCACAGATGTTTACCCGGAGTGCGGGGCTGACGATGAATGCAACAAACGCATCGCCGAACGCTGGGGCAACGGCCCGCTCAAAGCCCACAGCGCGGATGAGTTGCTCTATCGCCATTGGACAAGTTGGAAAGACGGCACGCGCTCGCACGTCTTTTTGCTCGACACCAAAACGACCAAAATCCGTGACCTCACGCCCGGCAATTTCGACGCGCCGCCTTTTACCACCGGCGGCCCACTTGCTTATGGGTTTTCGCCCGACGGCAAAGAGTTTGTTTACACCTCAAATCACGACAAAAACCAGGCCAATTCAACCAACGGCGACCTTTGGACGCTCTCGCTGACAGAAGAAACGGCCCAACCGAAAAACATCACCGCCGCCAACGCCGCTTTCGACGGCAGCCCAAAGTATTCACCCGACGGGCGTTATATCGCTTACCGGACGCAAAAAATCCCGGCATATGAGTCAGACCTCTTTCGTCTCGCGCTTTATGACCGCGCGAACGGGCAAACGACGGTTTTGACTGAATCTTTCCGCAATTGGATTGACGAATTTGAGTGGTCAAAGGACTCTAAAACCATCTATTTTCAGGCCGAAGTGGAAGGCCGCACGCCGCTTTACAAGTTGGACGTAGCGACGAAAGCCACCGGCGAATTCTGGAAAGACGCCTCTATTGACGCCTTCAAATTCTCGGTGGACGAAAAATATCTCTACTACATACGCCGCAGCGTGGGCGTTCCCAGCGAACTGCACCGCGTTACTTTGCAAGACGGCAAAGCCACGAGTCCCGGCAAACTAACCTCTTTCAACGACCAATTTCTCAGCGAAGTTGACGTGCGCCCCGCCGAAGAAATCTGGGTGGATAATGGCAAAGGCAAGAAAATCCACACTTTCGTCGTCAAACCGCATAACTTTGACCCCGCGAAAAAGTATCCGCTTATTATCAATGTTCACGGCGGCCCGCAATCACAATGGGCCGACGCTTTTCGCGGCGATTGGCAGATCTATCCCGGCGCGGGTTACGTCGTCGCCTTTGCTAACCCAACCGGCTCAACGGGTTACGGGCAAGACTTCACCGACGCCATTGGCAGCGATTGGGGCGGGCAGGTCTATCGTGACGTGATGAAAGTGACCGACGCGCTGGAAAAACTGCCATATGTTGACGCGCAGCGCACGGGCGCGATGGGGTGGTCTTACGGCGGTTATATGATGATGTGGATGGAAGGCCAGACCAGCCGCTTCAAGGCAACCGCCGCGATGATGGGTCTCTACGATTTGCGTTCATTTCACGGCGCGACGGAAGAGCTTTGGTTCCCGGCCCGCGATTTGAAAGGCGAACCCTGGAACTCGAAGCTCTACGAAAAATGGTCGCCCTCGAATTTCGTCAAAAACTTCAAAACGCCGTGCCTCGTCATCACCGGCGAACGCGATTACCGCGTGCCTTACACCCAATCGCTGCACTACTTTACCGATTTACAAAAGATGGGCGTGCCATCCAAACTGCTCGTCTATCAGAACGCCGGTCACTGGCCTAGCTGGTACGAAATGGCCTTGTATTACACGGCCCACCTGGAATGGTTCAACAAGTATTTAGGCGGCGGCCCCGCGCCCTGGACGACGGAAGATTTTCTCCGCAACAATGTGTTTGACCGCGCCACCGGGCAGCGTTACCAAAAATGATGTCATTAGCCAGCCCCATGTTTATCGCGTCTTTCGTCTTTGCGGGTCTTATTCTGTTGGAGGCGTTATTCGATATTTGGCAAAAATCGCGTGAATACGAAATCAAGGACACTCTCGTCAATATCATCATGGGCAACGTGAGCCAGCTTTGGGGCTTGCTGTGGAAGGTGTTGCACGGTTTTGTTTACGTTGCGCTCTATGAATTATCGCCGCTACGGATGCCGACGGACGCAATTTGGGCGTGGGCGGCGTTGTTTGTGTTGGACGATTTTCTTTACTATTGGTTTCACCGCGTCAGCCACGAGAGCCGTTTTTTCTGGAACTTTCACGTCGTCCATCATTCCAGCGAACGCTATAACCTAAGCGTCGCGGTGCGCCAGAGTTGGTTGAGCGGCGTCGCGGATTGGGTTTTCTACCTGCCTCTGGCCTTCTTGGGTTTCCCTTTGTGGATGCGCGTAGCGGCGCACGCCTGGAACCTGATTTACCAATTCTGGATTCACACGCCGTTTATCAAATCGCTCGGCCCTTTGGAAGCCGTGCTGAACACGCCCGCGCACCATCGCGTGCATCACGCCGTCAACGAGCAATACCTGGACAAAAACTACGGCGGCATACTGATTATCTGGGACCGAATCTTTGGCAGTTTTGTGCCGGAAACGGAACCACCCCGTTACGGCATCATCAAGCCGCTCAACAGTTTCAACCCCGTCTGGGCTAACTTGCATGGATGGAGCGAGATGTTCGCCGCCATGCGCGAACGCGACAACTGGCGCGACAAACTCCGGTGTATATGGGGCCGTCCCGCAATGGAACCCGTCAACCCCGCCTCACATTGATTTTGTCACTCTGTCCGCCTTTGAGTTTGAGGGCCAGCCGTTGTATATGTATAGCCTCTGCTTTACCCCAATAGCTGCCTGAATATATGACTAAACGAGGGAAATCTGCCAAAGGCGGGAAAGCCTTGCCGCTTTTAGAGGCGGACGCTTCGCCCGCGCCCGTGCCGGAAAACGCCGTCTGCGCGGATTTTCTGCAACAGCTCCAAAGTAAGTACGGCTACACGTTGGAACAAATCGCGCTCAATGTTCGGCACGATGAATTCATCGTCGGTTTAGGCCGGCCCAAGGCCGATATTGTCGTCTGGAAAAGCGCGGAAGACAAAGAAAATAATGCCGCGCCTTTTATCGTCGCGCAAGGCAAAGCGCAAGGCGGTCTGCGCTTGGAGGATTATTTCGAGGGCATCGCTTTTGCGCGAGGCATCGGCGGGACGGTTTTCGTTTCCATAGACAATAAAAATACGACCTTCTACAAACTCAACGGCGAGAAATTAATCGCCATTGAAACGCCGGAACCCGATGAGCTGCAAAACAGTAAAAAAATAGATGAGGCCCTTTCTCACGACGAAAATTTCAAACGCGATGAATTTAAGAAACTCCTGCTTAAATGCCACAATGTAATTCGTAATAACGACAAGTTTTCTCCTGAAATGGCTTTTGACGAAATTTCTAAAGTCATGTTCGCCAAAATCTGGTACGAACGCGAAAAGGGGAAATTATTAACCGAAACTGATTTACGAAAAGAGCAAAGCGACCTTTACGAAGAACCTTTTTATCAAGCCTTTTTCAGAAGAACCAAAAAAGCCTTTGCCAAGGACGAAATTTTTGAAGAAACGGACAAGTTCAAAATCCGCGAAGAGAGTTTTTATAAACTGGTCAACACTTTAGAAAAGTACAATCTGGCAGAAATTTTGGACGACGTAAAAGGCTTGGCTTTCGAGGAATTTCTCGGCACAACCTTTCGCGGCGACTTGGGGCAATTCTTCACGCCGCGCACGGTAGTGGATTTCATGGCGGATATTCTTGACCCGCAGGAGGGCGAGCTTATCGCCGACCCTTGTTGCGGTTCGGGCGGCTTTTTGATTAAAAGTTTCGACCTCGTAAAAGACGCTATAAACAAAGAAATCAAAGAGGTAAAGCTGCGCTTTCGGCAACAGGTAATTGATGAAAATTTTTCTGCCCTAAGCCACACGGAACAAGCGGCGCGTTTACAAAAACTTGATGAAATCTGCGCCAAGTTAAACCAGGAATTAAGCCCGAAATATAACGGTCAAACTTCTGCTTCACAGATTGATTTTGACGAAAATGATAAACAATCGCGCCTCTATAAACTTTCCAATAATTGCATTTTCGGCACAGACGCCGAGCCGCGTTCAGCCCGCACCGCGAAGATGAACATGATTATGCGCGGCGACGGGCATAGCGGTGTGCATCACCACGACGGCTTGCTCCACGTCAATGGGATGCTGCGCGAACATTTCGACATCATTCTGACTAATCCACCGTTCGGGGCAAGAATTTCCCGTGATTTGCTGGTCACGGAAAACGACCTGGACATAAACCGCGAGAAGCTAAAGAAAATCACGGAGCGTTATGACCCTAAATATCTTGCTGAACAAGATTATGTGGCAAAATATGATAAAGAACAGGATCGTTTAAAAGAAGAAATTGAGAAATCTACTAACGCGAGGAAAAAAACTAATGAGACAGACAAAAACAAAACCACAGGTGTTCCGGTCTTAGATTTATTCGACACAGGCAAAGAATTTCTTGATGAAGAAAATGAAACGGATGCAAAAACATCAAAAAGACCCCCAAACCCGATAAAATCAACTTTGACCGAAGTTGTTTTTATGGAAAGGTGTCTGGATTTGCTCAAACCGGGCGGGCGCATGGGTATTGTATTGCCCGAAGGATTTCTCAACACGATGGATTTGCAACTCGCCAGAGAATACTTTGAAGGCCGCGCCAAACTTACGCTTATCGCTTCGATTCCGCAGGATGTTTTCATCGCCGCCGGCGCAACCGTCAAGCCAAGCCTGGTTTTTCTCAAGCGGTTTACCATTGCCGAAGCCGAACAACACAAGAAAATAACGGCAGAAGTTACGGCGGAGATTGACGCCAAATATCAGCCCCAAATTGACAAACTCACGGAAACTTACGAAGCCTTGGAAAAAGCCGTCGCAGTCTTTGCTGCCAGCTTGAAAAACTCAAAAGCTGACTTGTCAAAGAAAGGCGCTGGCAAGCAAAAACTGAAAATCAGCATCGAAGTTCTACAAGTGCAACTTAAAGAGGCTAAAGACAAAGAACGCCAAGGCCGTAAGGAATGCGACCGGCAATTAAAAGAAATTGCCAACCGTAAAAAACGCGAAATCGTGCAAGGCGTAAAAGACAAGTTTGATTACGAATTCCAGATTGTCCAAGCCGAACACGCGGGCGTCACCAGCACGGGTGCGAAAGGCAAAAATGATTTCCCCGACATCGAACAGGAATTTAAGCAATACCGCGCCATCCGCCAACAAGCCAACGATCCTTTGTGGCTTTCGCGGCAGATTGAATACGAATACACGCTCGACAATTTCATCCTCTGCCGGCAGCTAAAGCCAAAGGAAACCGCTGTTACCAAAAAGAATACCTTGAAGGTTTCTGTCCAAACCGAGGTCAGCGTGAGCGTCTGATTTTTATGTTGATTGGAGAAGCAAGCAAAGCTAATCACACCTCGTCGCCAAACGGCGACGCCACCGCGTTTGCCACGCTTTCTACGCGCAAAGCGGAGGGGGGGCATTTTCTCAAAACAGCATCTCTTAAAAAGCTGTCGAATTGGAGCTTTAGCTATCTTAACCGGCGTCAGATTCGCTTTTCTGACAGCTTTCGGTTAGTTAAAATTGGAACATTTTTATCACGCAGTAAAGAGGCTATTAAAATCCAAGACGATGTAATTTATAAGCGGGTAACAATTAAACTTTATGGCAAAGGCGCGCAAATTCGTGACGAAGTAGCGGGCCATGACATCGGGACGAAAAACCAATTTTTGGTGAAAGAAGGGCATTTTTTGCTTTCGCGTATTGACGCCAGAAATGGGGCGTTTGCCATTGCCACAAGAGAAATTGATGGCGCGATTGTTACTAACGATTTCCCTGTTTACAATGTTGACCTCACATTCATCAACCCTAATTACTTCTCTTTGCTAATAGCGACAAAACATTTTGCAGCTTATTTTCAAGGGCTTAGTAGCGGGACTACTAATCGTCAAAGAATGGATGAGGCGGAGTTTCTTGAGATGCACATTCCGCTTCCGTCGCTCAAAATACAAGCAGCATTAGTAGCCACCTACAATGCTCAAATGCTGCAAGCGAGCGAATTTGAAACACAGGCGGCTGAGTTGGAGCAAGAAAGCGAAACCTATTTGCTCAAAGAACTCGGCGTCAAAACTCAAGAGCCGGAAAATAAAGCATGGCGAAAGTTTAAATTCTTACAATCTGCAAAATTGACAGAATTGAGCCGTTGGGATATTTGGAGAGTGAATACCGCCTTTAATAGTTTGCTCTATGATAACCTTTGTTTAAGAGATGTGACAATTGGCGAACCACAGTCAGCAATTCTCGGTGGGGAAGTCACATTACTTGCAGCCTACACTTCTCCTCGCCGCCTGATTACCAGGCCGGCTCATCTTGATGATACTACCCCTCGT
>JAYVJN010000403.1:0-5240 GCA_043769325.1 Acidobacteriota bacterium | reverse complement strand
GGATAGCCTTATCCGCATGAGCGCGACAGCGCGAAAGAAAGCCGCGTAACAGGCCGTGTCATAATCAACACGCCTTTTACGCGGCTTTTTACTCGCCTCGAAGCCAGTGGGCAGTTAAGAAGCCGCGTTGCGCTAATTCTGGCGCGAACCGCCGCCGCCGTCCTGGTCTGCGCCAATGATGCGACCTTCGCGCTGCGTCAGCAGACCGTAAGCCGTAGGAAGTATACTCAGCAACGCTATAACTTTAGGGTTTTGCAGAAATCGGAACGTATGCCAAGTTTTACGCCCTTACTTCGTGCGGGCTTCTGCATTAAAAACCACAGTTTATAGCGTTGCTGAGTATAGTTACTGCCTACTGCCACTGCTTACTGCCTACTGGCTTAATTGGCTAAATTAACGCGCCGCAGTAAATCTTGGTAACGCGCGTCATCGCGTACTCCGTCAAGCAGTGGTTCTACCTTCATGGAAACCAGGTCGGCTTGCCGCAATTGGTAGGCTTTTTCCAGCCAAGCGAAAGCCTCATCTCGGTGGCCCAGAGCGGCATGGAGATAACCGATGGAGTAGGGCGAAGTTTTACCGGTTTCCGAAATTTCCAGTTTCTTTAGTCTCGTTCGCGCGGCATCGGTGTCACCGGTTTTTAGCAGCCAGGTAATTTGCACAATTTCGTCATCCGGGAGTTTGTCCACATACTTTTTGGCTTGGGCGTAATCGCCTTTAAGAATATACGCCTTTGCCAAAATCCAGTCGGAGAATGTTACAGACGGAATAGTGTTATCTATTAAGCCGGCTTCTCTAATCGCTGCTTCGGGCTTGCGCCAATAGATATAAAGTTCGCCCAGATTCAAACGCACGCCTGCCGAAAGCGGGTCTAATTCCTGCGCTTGCAGCAATTCGCTTTCGGCCTCGGCAAATTCCCCCTGCACCGTCAGAGTATTTGCCAGCCACATCCGCGCCAGGCGGTGATTCGGATTTTTCCCGACAGCCTGGCGGAGGATACTCTCACGCAAGGGCAAATCGTAGTTTTCGGCGGTTCTCGTCTCGCTCAAGGCCAGGTACGCATCAGCCGAATTTTCATCAAGTTTCAGGGCCTCTTCCGCGTGAAACCTGGCTTTTTCGATGACGGATTGCAGGGTAACTTTGCCATTCGATTCCATGACGATGTAAGTAGTGGCGATGGCTTCGTGCGCTTTGGCGAAATTCGGGGCGATTGCCAAGGCCCGCTTAAATGATTCGATGGCTTTGGTCATGGAGGCCAAAGTTAAATCATTGCGCTGTCTGACGCCTTGCAAATAAAGCCGGTAGGCTTCCGCATCAATCTGCCGGGCGATTTCCGTCGGGGTGCAATTGCCGGCCCCCATTTTTGCCAAAACGTCACAGGCGATGCGGTTTTGCGCGGTGAAGAGATTGCGGATAGAAGCGGTGGCCGCGTCGTTAGTCCACAAAACTTTCCCGTCTTTGACATCTACCAGATTCGCTTCAAGCCGTATTTCGTCACCGGATTTTCGCAAACTGCCTTCTAAAATTGCTTCAACTTTCAGCTTTGCGCCAATTTCCGGCAGCTCTAGCTCTTTATTTTTGAAGCTAAACGAAGAACTGCGCGAGATGACTTTCAGTTCGCTGTGGCGCGAAAATTCGTTAATCAAGCCTTCGCTCAAACCGTCTGCCAAATAATCGTTGGCCGCGTCGCCCGTCAAATTCCGCAACGGCAAAACCGCAATTGACCCGATTTTTGGTATTTTCCCGCGCCCGTCGGGTTGTGTGCGAGGCGAATAACGACTCACGGCAACACTTATCAGCAAAATCAAACACGCCGCCAGAATTGAAAGTAAAACTATTCGTGAACGCCAAAAAGAGACTTTCGGGGCCGCCAAAATCGCGGGCCTAACTTCGGCTGGCCGGCTTTGGCTTTCTGTGCAGTGGCCGACGAAGCGAAATCCGCTGCCGCGCCGCGTCTCGATAAACCGCGAAGGCTTTTCCGTGTCGTCCAAAGCGTGGCGCAACGCGGCGACGGCTTTTCGCAGAACGTCGTCGTAAACTTCGTGGCCTTCCCAAAATTTGTCCAGCAATTCGTCACGGCTGACCACGCGCTCACGGTTTTCCAACAGATAACGCAGAATTTGAAATTGGCGTTGCGGCAGATGGAGTTCAACATTTTGGCGCGAAAGTATCTGCTTTTCGGTTTCCAGCCGAAAATCCGCAAATTCGTAACAATGATTTTCCCGAATTTCCCCTGTCATCGCTAAATTTCCGCTAACTTTCCGCTAACCTTCCGGTTTCCGGCAAATATTTCGCCTACATTTAGAGCTTACGCAGAATGTCAGTACCACCTGCGGTAGCAGGTGGGTGACGCTAAAGGCCCGTTGATTAAGTGATAGCAGTGCCGGCCCACCCGCTACCGCAGGTGGTACTGACCTGTGCGCCCTACTTTGCGTAAGTTCTAAAAGGATAAACCAATATGAAACACGAACTTGCTTTCTCCATCCGCAATTCAACTTTTAAGTATCGCCCGTTGCGCGTAATGCTTCTCATCCTGTCAATCGCCGCCATAATGTCCGCGCAAGCCGCGCCGCCAGGCCCGATGATGAAGGTCTTGGATAAGGACGGCAAAAGTAAGGTCGTTTACTTACCGCCCTCTACGCGCCCACAGATTTCAGAAGCCGCCTTCGACAGCACTACTTTGGAAACGGGCTACTATCGCGGCCGGCGTTTCCAGTTTTTTGTCCGCGACGGCTGGGCTCTCATTGACGGCGACATCGCCCTGGGCCGCGCCGCCGATTTGACCAGAGAAACGAACTCCGCCACCTTCGCGCAACACGACAGGATGTGGCCTAAGGTGGGCAGCGTCTATCAGGTTCCTTACCTCGTCACGTCCGGCAACACCAACATTACCATAGCCATTAATTATTTCAACGCCACTTTTCCCGGCGTCATTCAATGGGTTCCGCGCGTCGCCCAAGCGGACTATGTTGATTTCAACTTAAACCCCGGCGATTTCAGCGGCTCCGGCTTTTCGTCTTTGGGAAGGGCCGGCGGCGCGCAGCAACTCGGCGGGGCCATCAATCTGAGCGTCGTAACATTGCTGCACGAAATGGGCCACGCCATCGGGCTTTATCACGAACAAGCCCGCGCTGACCGCAACATATATGTCGAATATCACCCCGAAAATATGTCCAACGCCACGCGCTCAAACTCTGCGCAATTCGCCGACTATTTCCAACTCGACAGCAACATTCAAGACGTGGGGCTTTACGATTACGCCTCGGTCATGCACTACGCCTGGAACACTTTTGCGAAAAATGAGAACGCCGTTCTCGAATCAATCCCGCACGGCATTCCCCTGTCCAGATTCGCGCCGAACCCCGCCGCCGGCGATTATTCCGAAGGCGACATTGACGGCATCAAACGGCTTTACGATTCAACGCCCGCACCGGTCACCATCACCAGCAATCCGTCGGGGCTGCAAGTCATCGTTGACGGCTCAACTATAACTACGCCGCAAACCTTCAACTGGTTTTTGAACTCCACGCACTCCCTGAGCATTCCTACCGGCGGGCAAACCTTGGGCGGCAAGGCTTACGTCTATGGACGCTGGAACGACAACGCTGCGACCACGCACAATATAACCGTCACATCGGGTGACGGGCGGCGCGTGTCACCGCAAGACAGGCCCGCCGTAACTGTTTACTCGGCCAACTTCATCAGCCTCATCAAATTCACGCAAGACGTTTTCCCCGCCGCCGCCGGCACAATGACCGCAACGCCCGCAGCGTTAAGCTACGCGGGGTTATCCGGTGTCTATTATGTTGCGCGGCAGCCCGTAGTTTTGCAAGCGACGCCGAACGCGGGGCAAAACTTCTACGCCTGGTTCAATATTCCGGTCTTCGCTTTTAGCCGCAACCCGGAGACTTTTCGTTGGGATGTGGATGTGCCCAACGCCGAAATTAATGCCCAGGCGGGGTTTTCCAACCAACCTATTTATACCTTCACGGCGAATCCCGCCAACCAACGGGTCAGCGTTTTGGTGGACAGTATTTTCTTCTACGCGCCGGTCAATTATTCGCCTTTCTACGACGGCGCGCTCTGGAACGCGGGCACGACGCACTCCCTCAACACGGATTCACCGCAATTTCCTTTTGACTTTGGCACCCGCCAGCAATTCCAGAATTGGAGCGACGCCGGCGCGCAATCTCACAATATAACTCTGCCCGCCGGCAGCGCGAGTTACACCGCCAACTTTACTACGCAACACCGCGCTTTAGTAGAAACGCCTTGCGGCGGCACGCCGGCGCTGTCGCCCTTTTCCGCCGATGGCTTTTACAACGCGGGAACTTTCTTAACCGTTTCGCAAACGCCCTTATCGGGCTATGTCTTTACCGGCTGGCGCGAAGATTTGATGGGCACAACTTCGCCGCAAATCCTCACGCTCAACGACCAACTCTACGCCATAGCAAATTACAACGTGAACAGCACGCCGTTTTCGGTAACCAGCCTTAGCCCGGCGAGCGTCGCGCAAAACAGCCCAGGTTTTACTTTGACCATCAATGGCACTGGATTTACCAGCAACCAGACTTCCGTTTTTGTCAACAATCAATTCCGCGCTAACACTTTTATCAACTCAACGCAAATCACCGTACCGGTTCTGCCGGCGGATTTAACCACAGCGGGCGGCATCTCCATTTTCGCGCAAAATTTCCCTAATGGCGGGCCTTGTGGCGTTTTTAACAATCGCGCGCTCTTGGTACAGCCGGCCTCGCCGACTGGCGCAGCCGTTACGGTCAGCGGTTATGTGCAGACGGCTGATAATGGTTTAGCGGGTCGCAAACTCACCGTGCGCGGGGTTTATGCCACCGTTACGCTCACCGACTTTGCCGGCAACACCTTTACTACCCTCACCAACAAGAAAGACGGCTCGTTTCAAATAGCAGACGTCCCCATTGGGCAGACTTATCTTGTCAACGTAAGCGCGCGCGGCTACCAATTTCCCAGCCGCCTCATAAACCTCTCAAGCCAGATGAATAACCTCAACTTCCTCGCCGAAGCCGGTTTTAACTAACGCAAATGGGAAGTTGAAACGCGCCGGAAACGAAGCAGGGCCGGTCAGACTGGAGCGCGGACAGCCTTGTCCGCAAACGAGCCGTAAGGCAGCAATTCTCGGTGGGGAAGTCACATTACTTGCAGCCTACACTTCTCCTCGCCGCCTGATTACCAGGCCGGCTCATCTTGATGATACTACCCCTCGT
>JAYVJN010000402.1:0-11665 GCA_043769325.1 Acidobacteriota bacterium | reverse complement strand
TCTTGCAGAAACACGCACGCGCGTAAGTGTGCCATGTTTTACGCCCTTGACTAAGTGCGGGCTTCCGCATTGTGGGTAAACTTATTTTTGGCCTATTACAAATTAGGGCAAACGGGTAAAGTTATTTAATGCTCTTTACTTGGCGCGCCGACACTCATCAGACGGCGTCTTGGAGCCGCTTTCGCCGGAAGATTATGATGCCGCCCGAAATGGCTATCAAGGCCAGAAGCCAGAGAAGCGGTTGGAATAGCAAACTGCGCGGGGGCGTAGGCGCGATGAGGGGCTTACGATACTCGCCATGGAGAGTAAAGGCAGCCCAATAAAACGGGTCGTGCCAGGTTTTTTGTTGACGCATGGCGCGTTGCGCGGCACGCAAGGCGGCGGCGGGCGGTTTGCCTTCGCGCAGCATCATATCGTAGAAATCTTTCATCAGGTTTGCGGTAGCGGCGTCATCCACTTTCCACAAACTGGCTGCTACGCTGGATGCGCCGGCGTACATAAACCCGCGTGTCAAGCTCATTAAACCTTCGCCACGCACATCTTTGCCGAGTCCGGTGCGGCACGCGCTCAAGACAACTAAGTCCACCGGAGCGCGTAAGTTATAAACATCGCCCAAGCCCAGAAACCCATCCAACGGGTTTCCCTGGCGGTCAAACGTAGAGAGTACGACGCCGGAATGCTCCGGGCGTTTACTATTGAATAAGCCGTGAGTGGAGAGATGCAAAACGCGAAATTGGCTTAAATCGGTGTTTTTCAGCGTCTCCAGAGTGGCGTCGAAGCGCAAGGCTTTAAAGCTCTCACCGGCACGATTGATGGCGGTAACGTCGTCCACTTCCTGGCGTGAAAAAGCCAACGGCGGCAAATCGGCGGGATTCACCGTGTCGTCCACATCGCGCCAGGCGCCGGCCATCGTTTGCCCGCGCAAGGTGGGCGCCGGCAAGGTTGTCGCCGGCATTTGTGGGGGAGCGTTGTCGGGACGGAAAACGGGGTCGCCGAAGGCGGCGATTAGTTTCTTGGCGGGCTGACGTTGGGCCGCCATTGATTGTAGTTCGGCGAGGGTTGTGAACGAAGGCGTATTAACAATCTCATATTGTTCGAGCAATGGTTCATCGGGCCGTTCCGCCGTTGTCAATATCTGAAAAGGGATAAACCCCAAAACGCCGTCACTGACGATGACGAGGCGCGGTTTAAGCGGCGCGGCGGGCGGCAAGACCATCCGGCTGAGTTCGCCGGTGGCTTGGCGCAAGTCGCTGGCGCGGTTCGGGTCGCCGTTGGGGGGCTGGCTCAGGATTTGGCGCACTTTGCCGGCGGCGGTTTCGAGACGTTCACGGCCCGGCAAGGTGTAACTAACCAGGCCCGCTTTTGTGACGGCCCACAGATAACTACGATCTTCGCCCACCGCGTATTCAAAAAATGCCGTATTATCGTCGGGCACGAGTTGGCGAATATCTTCCAGGCTTAGTGCGCGTGGCTGTGTCAGGGCGGCGAAACGCGGGTTAATAGCCGCCATTTTTTGCTTCACTTGCTCATACTGCTCATTGCTTTGCCGCAATTCGGCGGTAATGGCGGTGGCGTCAAGGCGGCGGCTCAATAAATCAGTTTGTTTGGCTTCTTGTAAACGGAGTTGCTGCTCCAGGTTGCGTTTTTGCGCCACTAATTGTGGGTCGAAACCAGTCTCCAAAGTGGCGTGGGCTTGCTGTAAGGTTTCCAGTAAAGTGCGGGCGTGGGCTTGTTCATTGGTGAGCAACGCCTTACTGTCATAACCTTTAGTGGGCTGGCGTTGGTGCATTTGCATGAGCCAGTCAATGTAGCTCTCATAGCGCTGATAGGTGCTGGCGAGGAGTGCTGTCCGCAAATCCTTGCTTGCCGCGTCGTCGCGTAGCTGTTCGGTTAACTCAAGAGAATGTTGCAGATACCCACCGGCGGCCGCTAACTTGCCGCGTTTCAACTCCAGGCGGCCTAGCGCGTAATGCAAAACGGCCTCGGAGTTGCGGTCTTTGCACGATTGAAACGCGGCCAAGGCCTGGTTATACTCTTGCAACGCCGCCGTGTCACGCCCTTGAACCTGATAAGCCTGGCCCAGAAAGGTACGAACCCGCGCCATATCATACTTTGATGGAATGCGCCCATAAGCGGCTAAAGCCTGCTGGAAGTAGCCCACTGCTGCCTGAGAATCACCGCGAATTAATTGAGTTTCGCCGAGAGATTGATAAGTGAGTGCCTCAAAAAAGATGCCTTGAGCGCGTTCTAGAGGGAGAATTTCCAGCAACTGCTGCAACGCCGCATCAGGATTTCCCAGCAATAACTCTATGCGGGCAAGCATGAGAGTATCTGCGGCTATGCCAGGCGCGTGTCCGGCACGTTGGTACAAATTTGCCCCTGACTCATAAAATTGTTTAGCTTGTTCCGCGACTCCAAATTTTTCATACATGAACCCTAATCCATTAGCGATTTGCGCGGCCTGGAAAGGGTCATTTTCCGGGGTAATCAAAAGTTGCGCCTGGTCAAAATAGCTTTGCGCTTTTTGCCACTCACCACGACGTTGTTCAAGATAAGCGGAACCGATAAGCGCACTAGCTTGTTTACGGGCGTAGCTGAGTTTTTGCCAAAGTAATAAGGATTGGTAATAGGCTTCTGCGGCGGCGGCTTCCTCGCTCAACTCAAGATAGGCTTCACCCAAACAGTATTGGGCTTGCGCGGCCCCATCAGTCACCTCGAGTTTTTGCCATAAAGCCAAAGCCGTTTGCGCTTCACGAACAGAGCCTTGCATATCGCCGACCTTGTAAAGAGCAGAGCTAAGGATGAGATGGGCCTGTGCAATGCCGCGTTCATAGCCCAATTTGATGCTGGCGTCTAAGGCGTGTTCAATGGCTTGCTTGGCTTTTTGCACGGCGTTCTCGCGCGGGTCGCGCAAAGCAGCTTCCCCTAATCCATTTAAACTATCAATTAAGGCAGTTTGGTCACCTTCCGCCTGCGCGAGCGAAAGGGCTTGCTGATGCGTCTTGACAGCTTGCACAGCATTATCGTCGAGCAAATAAATTTCTGCCATCCGATTGAGTAAACGAGCGGCGGCAGCTTTATTGCCGGCCTCTTGTTGACTTTGCTGTTCCGTTGCCAGGCGTTCAATTGCCTGGCGGCGGCTCTCATGTGTCGTCAGTTGTTGGTTAGGGCCAATTTCAGCCAATAGCGACACCGCGTTTGAAGGCGGTGGAGTTTGAGTAGTGGCGGCAAGCGCGCAACCGCATAAAAGGCAGACACACAAACAGCCTAGAAACTGGAGCCGAAATTTATGCCGGAGAGTTTTGTGCATTATCACATCCCTGTTTTGCGGGGCGAATTTGCCCTCAATACGCGCCCGTCACTTTTGAATCTTGCCTAGAAGCCAGTAGGCAGTAGGCAGTAGGCAGTAGAAAAAGACAGATGTTGCTACTTTGATAACGACATTAACAAATAGTATCTGGCCGGAACAGAACTTTGCCACAGAGGACACAGAGTTCACAGAGAGAACAAAAGCGCAATCAGTTGCTCTCTGTGTTCTCTGTGAACTCTGTGGCTAATTCTTTTCAAAATTACGCTGTTTCAATGTCGTTATCAAACTGGCGACCCCGCCGGTAAGTCATTGGCGCAGACCGCGACGGCGGCGGCGGTTCGCGCCTGTGTTAGCGCAACGCGGCTTCTTACTGCCGGCTGCCGCGTTGCGGCCTAAATACTCGTTGGCTAGGGCTGAAGCCAACCTTGCTTTTCTGTACCTGCCGTAAAAGGGTAGTTGCGGCGCGGGTAATTCTTAACTACTGATAAATGATCGATATCCGGGCCAATGCTGGGATGTTCTTTCCCATTGGGGCCACCGATGCTGGGATGTTCTTTCCCACTGGGGTCACCGATGCCGGAGATTGAGCTGCCAGCGCCTGATACATCTGAGTTTTGTGTAATGTCCAAGCCGATGGTTTTTCCTTTTAAGTTTTTCAGAGCCTTTACACGCGCACTAAAATTTAGTTTTTTGTGTTCAGGCAAACCGCGAATTTTCCGCAGGGTGGCGGCGTAGAAATAGCAGAGAAATTCGCCCCAGTTAGACCCGCCAGGTTGTGCAAAGTCGTTGTCCAGATAGGTCTCGAATTGTGTGCGGCGTTTTATCTCAAAAGCATTCTCATTTTGTTCGGGCGGGCCACCCAACTCGGTGGGCATCGTCCAGGGGAAAAAGACCGACAGCCCGCGCGAGTATTGCAGCGCGGGGCCGATATAGCTTTGGTGTGGAATAGCCGCGCCCGATTTTTGCAGCGCATCAATAACGGCGTTGCAGGCGTCAACCACATCTTTAAGATTTACGCCAGGGTCGCTGAGTTGCTGGAAGAAGGCGCATTTTTTCGCCAGCAGGCGGCAAAAATCCACCAGGTCGGCAAACTGTTCGTTCCAAAAACTTTGGGTCTCTAAACGCGCCAGCGTAAGGGCTTCTTTCAAAGCCCGCGCCGCTTTGTTGGTGTCGTCGTCCAGACCATCAAGCCGGGCCGTGATGACCTGGACCAAAGCGCGTATCTCGTTTTCCGCCACTTGCCCGATGGCCGGCGGGCAGCCGTGAACCTGGTCGGCAGAGCGGCGCAAACGCTTGTAATTGGTTTCGTTGCGTTCATGGTAAAGGTCAAACAAACGGGTGGCAACGGAATCTGGGGTTAAATCTGAACCGGCGGCCAGAAAATCTAAAAACTCACGGTGGGGCCAGGCGTTGACGTGAACCATGCCTTGCGAACTAATCATATTGGCGGCGCAAGCGCGCAGTTGATAGGCAATTTCCGCTTCGCTCATCAGGCAATTGTCCAGACCCAACACATCAATCGGTTTACCGTTAAAGGTTTTACGGATGGTGTCGGCCAAATCTTTCAGAGTCAGGTAGCCGTAAGGATGCTCGTCTTTCAAAAAGTTATTGCTGCCGATAGCCGGCCCGTGCCCGAAAAGTATCAGGGCGCAATAATCATCTTCGTCAGTTTGCTCGCTGCCCTCGTCCAGCAAACGCTTCAAAGCGTGGCAAGGGCTTTCTTCGGTGTGTGTGGTAATACTGATTTCATTATGCGTTATGCGGTAACAAAGCGGCGGGGCGGTTAAAGTGTCAACAGTCAACAGAATTTTGAGATTTTTAGAAGGCTCTGCTGTCAAAACTTCTTCCACAATGCCCGGTAAATCGGCACTCAAATTATTGTCACCCGCCAGATAAATCATCACTGTCCAGGTAGGTTGTTTTTCAAAGTTATCAAGCATCTGTTTAGTTGGCATAGCATTTATATCCTCAAAGAGTTAGGGGCCGCTAAGGGAAGGGCCTCGTGTCGCGTCAAACTGTCCGGCGGCGCAAACATCTCATCGCAAAGACAGCTATGGAATTCTGAGTTATCAACAGTATAGAGCAGTATCCACTATTAAGTGTCATTTGCGGCAGAAAAATTTCACGGAATTTGAAAGAAATGGCAAAATTATTTAAAGTGCGGGCTTCTGCAAGGTGGGTCAATTTATTTTTGACCTGTTACTATACATTTCAAGAAAAAGAACTAGCCACAGATTACACAGAGGTCTCAGAGATTAAACGGACTCCAGGCGTTACGGTTTTCTCTTTGCTTCGCGGTGCGCTCTGGGGCTAATTCTATTTCTTGAAGTGTATAGCTCTGATTCTAAAAGAAACAAGTGATGCTTTAGCCCTACGGCTTTACAAGAGGCTAAGAGCGCAAGCCAAAGCCGGAGTGCCGATTTTATTGATGAGGCCCAATTGTAAGGCTTCCTGAGCGTTGACGCGGCGGCCCGTCAAAAGTATGTCCAAGGTTCGCGCTCTGCCAATGAGTTTGGTCAGACGTTGTGTGCCGCCCCAGCCGGTGATAATGCCCAAATTAACTCCTGGATGGGCAAAGACGGCTTCCGGCGCGGCGACACGAATTTTACAACTCAAGGCTAAATCAAACCCGCCGCCGAAACAATAGCCGTTGATGGCGGCAATGGTTAGTTGCGGCGCGGCAGCAATGGCGTGAAAAATCCTTTGCCCGCGACGCGCAAAGGCCGGCGCGGTTGCGGGCGTCAACGCGGCTATTTCACGCAAATTCGCGCCGGCGCAGAAAACGTCTTCGTCGCCGGTAAAAATGATGGCTTTGAGTTCGCGGCGGGGGATGAGCGCGGCCAGCGCGTTTTCCAGTTCGCGCAGCGTAGCGAGGGAAAGCGGGTTGCGTTCACGCGGGCGCGTGAAGCGGATGACGGCCATCTGCGGGGCCGGAAACTCAACGCGCAGAGGTTCCATGGTTTGGTCAGAAACCGCTTTCCGAGGCGAAGTTGATGCCGCGATAGAGTTCGTCCAGGTTTAATGCGCAACCTGGCGAAGCCGGTTGAATAGTGTCGCCGGGGCCGTAATCGCTGCGTAACCAAGCGTTAGCCCCTTGTTTGACAAACTGCGTGACGGCAATCCGGTCTTGCGCGATGAGCAAATACTCGCAAAAATCAGGGATAGACTGGTAGTGGCGAAACTTTCTATCCCAAGCGAAAAAGGCGGTAGAAGGCGAGAGAATTTCAATCAGCAGGGTCGGATTAGTCAGGCAGAGTAGGCCGCCGACTTCCTCAAACTCCGGTTGGCCGCAGAGCGCAGACATATCTGGATACCGATACGGCGGCAGCGTCGGCACGAGCACGCGCAAAGCTGAGTCAAAGAGGTGGCAGCCGCGTTCTTCCGCAGGGCCGCCGAGCAAATAAGCCAAGCGCGCGCCCAAACGTGAATGCGTGGGTTGTACGCCGCTCATGCAAAATACTTCGCCGTCGAAGTATTCGTAGCGTTCACCCGACTCGCGTTCCAGCGCGAAGTATTCTTCGAGTGTGTAACGTAATTTGGGTTGGCCTGACATCACTACTCCCTGGCGGCGACATTGGCGCGGATAAAAGCGGCGATGTCCTCAGTTGAAGAGCCAGGCAGAAATACTTCGGCCACGCCTTTTTCTTTGAGCTTAACAACGTCCTCTTGCGGAATGATGCCACCCACCAAAACCATGCAATCGTCCATGCCGCTGCCGCGCAACAATTCAACGATGCGCGGACACAAAGTGTTATGCGCGCCGCTCAGAATCGAGATGCCTACGGCGTCAACATCCTCTTGCAAGGCGGCGGCGGCAATCATCTCCGGCGTCTGGCGCAATCCGGTGTAGATAACTTCCATGCCCGCGTCACGCAAGGCGCGGGCGATAACTTTGGCGCCCCGGTCATGTCCGTCCAGACCAGGTTTGGCGACGAGTACGCGAATCTTTCTTTCGTTCATTTGGTTAGTATATTAGCGGATGAACCTGCCAAGCAAACCGTCCCGCTTGATGAATAGTTTCAGCGTAGTGTAGGGCAGAAAAAAATCTCTGTCCGGCTCCAACGCCAGGACAGCATGAGGGAAGCCATAATCGTAGATAAACGTCACGCCCTTGTCGCTCACTGAAAAATGGTTAAGGTTGTCTTCCGTGAAGTCTTTGCCTTGCAGCATTTCCCTAACACTCGCAATTTCGTCCGGTGAATTGTTGGCTATTTGCTCTAACGCGGTCTTAATGCCGTTCTGCTGCACAATCCTCACTGCGGCAACCAATTGAGTAAATTTAGCGGAGTCGAAAATATCTTGCGCCTTGAGTTGTTTGCCGGTTTGCAGGCTAATAACTACCGTGCGGTTGGAGCTAGATGGATACGCGGTGCTGCCGGAAATCGTGAGCGTGACAACTAAGATGCCATATTTGTTATAGTTGACTTTGTATGATGCCTCGTCGAGCCAGTTATCATCTTTTAGCTGCTCGTCAATTTTAACCTCAAAGACGCGCTCATAATCCAGTAAACCCTCTATGTTTTGGGAAAGTAGTCTGTTTCCTCCAACAATAACAAGGGGGTCAATCACGACAAAAGACTTTTTATACGGCGGGATATTTTTGCCGCGCCTTTTGTAGGTGTGTTTTAGAGGCGAGATTCCAGCTTGCAGGCTGGTATAAAGCCCGCGATTAGCCGCGCCGGAAATTCTTGGTGATGAATCTTCGGCAGTTTGCCCAAAGACAGACTGGCACACAGCAATTGTTACGATGAAAACGGTAAATATGTAACTTTGTTTCATATTTCACTTCTCCGCTTGGATAATCTTTCCGGCTTCCCAAACGCTGCCGTCGGCGTATTCCACGCGAGTAATCACGACGCCGGCGGTTCCTTTTTTCCGCGCGTTCCAGACCCGGTCAAGCCCGCCTCGTTCACGCGATTCGAGGCTCTTCTTTTGCCCCGCCGCGATTTTAGCCTCGTTTCGCACAGTTACCCGAAGCATTTCGTGTTGCGGGTCTTTATTGTCGGTCAACACATAATCCCACTCCAACGCTTTTACCGTCTTGTCGCTGCGGTTTCTGAAGGTCGCAAAAAACAGATAGCTAAAGGGAACACGCGGCGTATCGTCAACGACTCGCGGCGATTGCCGTCGGGTCTTAGTGCTATTCGACGACGCCACGCCCGAATCCACGAAATTCTCCAACTTATTTAACTGTCGCACAAAACGGCTGCCCTCTGCGATTACCGGCGGCGCAATCGTCTGCGCGGCAGCGCCGGACGCCGCCAACAACGCCCACAGGCAACAACTAACAATTAGTCTCTGTCTGATGCCCACATCTCCTAAAATCGCTCTTGATAAAACCGGTCAACACTTGTTGTAATACTAATGCGAATCAAGCGTTGATACCGCGAAACCCTTAACCCGCGCAACGCAAAGCGTGTAACTGTTCCTTATCAACTGTCACTTGTCCACTATTTTATAGGAAACCAGTGGACAAGTGACAGCTGATAAGGAACAGTGGCGTGTTCCCCACCGAACTGGCTGCCATTGGCGAACGTGGCAAGCCGACACATCCGGTTTGGCGGTTGAATTTCAACCCTTGATTCGCATTACTAATTTTGTCTAAGTCTCCTCAACTTTTCTTCGATAAAGTAAAGCGCAACGCCGGCGAATTTTTTATTGTGCGCCGTTTCGTACTCGGTTCTAATAGTTTCTAATTTACTTCGGTTAGCATTATCAATCGTCGGTTTGATGTTTTCAATAAATTTTCGGCGAGCTTCTTTTAATGCCACAGCATTTAGATTAAGCGTTTCGATTGCCAACCCGATTTCTTTGCAGATGTGTAATAAATCGGCAGACTTATTATCTATGGGAGCAATAGAGCCGTCATTTTCGGAATACTGAAAGAGGTCTTGACATAGTTTGCTGTTTGAACGATTAAAACTTAAAATTTTGGCAATCAATTCATCACCTTTACGAATATCGCAATGCTGATTTTCTTTAGCTTTTCCGTGTGAGTGACGACAGGCCAGGTAGAGATTGTAATAATCGGTTTGATATTCGGGAAACATACTTTGGGACAAAAAATGTTCGACGTTACAATTGCCGGCGGTTACTCTTTGCATACAATAACAACATAAACCTCTCTGTTCCTTTTCCAGATAGCTTTTTACACTTTGAAATAAAGCCGTATTTGCGCCAAATTCTTGATAGGTCGGGTTGCTGGCCGCCGTTCTTCTTGGCGTATTGAAATTAAGCAATTCTTGCGGTGGATAGGTTTTTTGGATAAACAACATAATCTGGGAACATTATTTGTAGAACGAAAGCATAATATCGGCACTGTCGAATTTTTCATGATTTAGGCCGTAAATATCTTCAAGCCTGGCGCGTTCTGCCAAGGCTTTTTCTGTTTCGCCTTGGCCGTCTTTAATCAAGCTGTAATATCTCTGGAAATCATTTACAACTTGTTCCATTTGTGGATTTACGTCCATTTTGGCGAGCGACATATTAGCGTCTTGTCCGAAATTCTCTTGGAGAATGTGAATTTGTCCGGCCTCCATAAAGAAAGCGTTTTTCTCAACGCTGCTCAAAACCAAAGGCGAGTGGGTGATAAAAATCGCCTGCATATTTTTATTTTCGCCGATAGCTTCTTTCAAATCGGGGACAAAATCCCATTGCCAACGCGGGTGCGCGAAGGTGTCGGGTTCATCCAGCAAAAACAGAGCTTCTTCGCCGCGAAAGATTTCCATTGCGCCGCGAATGGCGATGCGCTGCCATTCGCCTTCGCTTAAATCTGCGAATTTGATTGGTGTTTCCATATCCTTCTTTATAACTTTGATTTCGATGTTCGTTAGATATTTGGCTAAGGTCAGATTGCTGAGTTGTTGAAAGAAGTCTTTTTCGCTACTAAATTCGGCAAATTTTTCTTTCAACTCATTGCCTAAAATTTCAAATGTAATTTCGCCGGAACCCTTTGATTCTTCTAAATTTGCGGTTTCTCTCAAAATGCCTAAAATTCGTTTGAGAAACACAGGGGCATCCCAAAAATTTTCGATGTCGCTGGCACTGGTTGAATGTCTTTTCCAATCAGGTCTGGTAATGGTAAAACTAACTGAGTCCAAATCTGTAACGCCTAATTCATCTTCTAAAAAATCATTTTTGATTGAGTCCAAACTTGAAAGACACAAGGTTAGAAAAGCAATTTTGTGATGAGGCAAATCATAGTAAAACAGGGGCTGAGTCAGCGAATATTGAAAATCTGACCGCCGATTATAAGCAATATCAATTAACAATCTTTCATATTGAGAGACACTTTTATTAGTCAGGTCTTGTAAGCGGGTTGTATTTCCGGCGTAATAAACAAAAATCGTTTTTGGTAAAATATCCTTACCTTGTGAAGCGTCTTGGCGAAGTGTTTCGAGTCGGCTAAGTGAAACTCCTTCACCATTTTGGGTAATTTCAAATTTATCGTTATTCTTGATTGATATTGTGTTTTCGTTATCTTCACCGTGCTGATATTCAAGTTCAAACTTGAATTTTGGCAGAGAGTTATTTTTGCTTTCTTCACGGTAAAGTTGTAAATCCTGAAAAATTGTAATGATGGCTTCGAGCAGGTTGGTTTTGCCGCTGCCATTTTTGCCGACGATAACCGCCACCGGATAATCCGCGTTCAGTTCCCACGAAAAATCTTGCAGGTTTTTGTAATTCTTGATGGAGAGTTTGGTAATTCGCATACTTCTGGCATTTTACTTCTGAAAGAGGGCGGCGGCAAAGTCATTTGCCGCCTGGCGACGTAAATTTTCCGCTTTAGTTTTCAGCGTTTTAATTTCGGCTTTCAAAAAGTTAAAGTGTCGAATAATTTTATTTTGAATTTTTAGAGGTGGCAATATAACAATTGAGTTTAAGAATTCTTGCCCATTTATATTTGGCTGGGCAGATATTCTTTGATTTGATTTAATCCAATGTTTGAAAATCAAACTCTTAGTGAATAGCAATAGATACTCTGGTTGAATAATCTCAGCCTTGATTTTGTACCTAACTAAATAGCCAGCATAGATGGCTTTACCAAGATCTTTATTATATAAAAATGTCTTTCCTACTGTTGCGCCAGAGCGCGCGATTAGAAAATCATTTTCTTGTAAAACATATTGAGGCTCTACCTTTTCTGCTGAAACAAACTCCTCATTTAAACTTCCATCCCCGTTTATATCTGTAATTCTGATATAGCGGCAATCAGTGGCCTTTTTTACCGCTTTTGCATTTGCGCCATACTGTGGTTCAGCAATTCTCGATGAAGCCGGAAGTACAGTAAATCAACACTTTAGCTTTTAGTGTTTTTGCGCTTTTGGTACTATCCTGGCATGAGACCACTTAATT
>JAYVJN010000401.1:0-7104 GCA_043769325.1 Acidobacteriota bacterium | reverse complement strand
GCTTTACGCTCTGGTTTGGCTGGTGCTTGGCGTCGCCGTTATCTGCGCGCTGTTCGGCCTCACGCGCCAAGCCATCCAACGCGACGAGGTCGGCTTTATCTTACCCTTGTTGCCGCGCAACGGCGGCTTTGCCCAATACATCAACAAAAATCACTTCGCCACATTTATGCTCATGGCCTTTGGGTTGGTGTTGGGCTTGCTGTTAGGGCGCGGGATGCGGCGAGAAAGATGGATATTGTTGATAGCTCTTGGCTTACCGATGGCTATCGCGCTGATTGTGTGCGCTTCGCGGAGCGGAGTGCTGGCGGCTTTGGCACAACTGGCTTTTGTTCCTTTGCTGGCCGCCTTCGCCCAACCAATTGACCGCCACGCGCCGCGCTCACCATTCATGCGGCTGGCTGCTTCCTGGGCCGGACGTGTCTTTCTGATGCTGGCGTTGCTTGCCGGCGGCGTTTTGAGCGTGGTCATCGTCGGCGGCGAAGACATTGTGAGCCGCTTTGAGCAGACGCAATCACAAGAGCAAGCCTCGACCTCGGATGAAACCCACGCCAACCGCACCGGCACCTGGCGTTCAACCTTGAAGCTATTCAAAAAGCACCCGCTGACCGGCGTTGGTTTCGGCGGTTTTTGGATTGCAATCTCCACTGTCCACGACGGTTCGGGCACCCTCGTCCCGCAACAAGCGCATAACGATTACCTGGAAATTCTCGCCAGTGGCGGCCTCGTCGGAGCGGCTATCTTCATCTGTTTCATCATTTTACTCATACGCCTGGCGCGCGCGCAGTTGCATTCGCCACACGCCATGCGCCGCGCCGTGTGCCTGGGCGCGCTCACGGGGCTATTCGGCGTCGGGCTACAAAGCCTGGTCGAATTCGGCCTCCACATCACCTTTAACGCCCTCATTTGCGTCGTCCTCGTCACCCTCGCCACCGCCGCGCCCACCGCTCTGAACCGCGCCCAAGATTAGTTCACATCAAGCTAATCTTGCTATAGACTTCAAGAAAAAGAATTGTCTGCGGAACACGCGCAACACACGGGAAAAAAAGGTTATACTAAACCCGCTTTAATGCTATAAGTTGCGCTTTAGTTCCGCTTGCATATGCTGGATAAAAAATCATTATCAGAGAGCGATATTTGCACCAAGTTCATCACTCCCGCCATCGAACAAGCAGGTTGGGATAAGCATACGCAATTCTTACAAGAAGTGTACTTTACCGCCGGAAAAATTCTCGTGCGCGGTAAACTGCATACACGCGGGACAGGCAAACGCGCCGACTATATTCTGTACTACAAGCCGAGCATCCCGATTGCTATTGTTGAAGCTAAGGACAATAAGCATCGCATCCGCGACGGATTACGGCAAGCCCTTGATTATGCCGATGTGCTGGATATTCCTTTTGTGTTCAGCAGCAACGGCGATGGCTTTGTCTTTTACGACAAAACCGCCACCGGCGGCGAAATTGAGACCTTGTTGGATAATGATAGTTTCCCCTCCCCCGCCGCGCTGTGGGAACGGTACAAGCAGTATAAGGGCATTATGACCCCGCAAGCCGAGCTAATCGCCGCCCAGAGCTATTACGACGACGGCAGCGGACGCAAGCCCCGCTACTACCAGCAAATTGCCGTCAACCGCACGGTTGAAGCTATCGCCAAAGGACAAAACCGCGCTTTGCTGGTTATGGCAACCGGCACGGGCAAGACTTACACCGCGTTTCAAATCGCTTGGCGTTTGTGGAAAGCGAAAGCCAAGAAGCGCATTCTTTTCTTGGCGGATAGAAACGCTTTGATTGACCAGACACGGCGCGGCGACTTCAAACACTTCGGCGACAAAATGACGGTGGTGCAGAAACATCAGGTAGATAAGGCGTATCAGGTCTATCTTGCCCTGTATCAAGGTTTGACCGGCACTGAGGAAGAACGGAACATCTACCGCCAGTTTTCGCGTGATTTCTTTGACTTGATTATCGTTGACGAGTGCCATCGCGGGAGCGCGAAGGAAGATAGCTCTTGGCGCGAAATCCTGCAATACTTCAATAAGGCTACCCAAATCGGTTTGACGGCGACGCCTAAAGAGACCGAAGAAACCAGCAACAGCGAGTATTTCGGCGACCCGATTTATACCTATTCCTTAAAGCAAGGCATTGACGACGGCTTTCTTGCGCCCTATCGCGTGATTCGGGTAACGCTCGACATTGACGCCGAAGGCTGGCGGCCACCAAAGAATTTTCGGGACAAGTCAGGGAAAGTTGTGGAAGATAGAATTTACAACCGCACCGACTTTGATAAGAATCTTGTCGTCGAAGAACGCCGGAAAATGGTGGCGCAAAAAGTTACGGAGTTTTTGAAAGGCACAGACCGCTACGACAAGAGCATCGTTTTTTGCTGTGACGTGGAACACGCCGAAGGATTGACCAGCGGATTGCGCCAAGCTAATGCCGATATTACCGCGACCAAGTACAAGTACGTCATGCAGATAACCGGCGACAACGACGAAGGCAAGCGCGAATTAGAGAACTTTACCAACCCCGAAGAACAGTTTCCGGTAATAGCGACGACCTCAGAGTTAATGACTACCGGCGTTGACGCCCAAACCTGTAAGTTAATCGTGCTTGATTCCAACATCAAATCAATGACCAAATTCAAGCAGATTATCGGCAGAGGCACACGGATTAACGAGGATTACAACAAATTCTATTTCACGATTATTGACTTTCGCAACGCCACTGACCTTTTCGCCGACCCTGAATTTGACGGCGACCCCATACGCATCAAGCCGGTTTCCGAAGATGAAGATTTAGGCGCGCTTCTGGACGCAGAAGAAGCCGACGAAACGCCCCTGATTGACGAAGTTACCGGCGAGGAAGTGACGCTTGTACCGCCGCAAATTAGAAACCCGTTTTCACCGGCGGCAGTGGCGCAACGAGAAAAGGTCTATGTCAACAATATTGACGTGACGGTTTTAGTGTCCCGCGAACTCTCGTTTGACCGCGACGGCAAACTTATCACCCGCAAACTAACCGACTACACGAAAGAGATTGTGACCGAACAGTTTGCTACCTTGAATGATTTCCTGAGCAAGTGGCGGCAGAGCGACAAGAAAGAAGCCATCATTAAGGAACTGGAAGCACAGGGCGTGCCGGTCTATGAACTGGAAAATTCCGTTAATAAGCAGCTTGATTTGTTCGATTTAATTTGCCACGTCGCTTACGATAGCCCGCCCTTGACGCGCCGCGAACGCGCCAATAACGTCAAAAAGCGCAACTATTTTGCCAAGTACGGCGACCAAACCCGCCATGTGCTGGAAGCCTTGCTTGATAAGTATGCCGACGAGGGCGTTATCAACATTGAGAGTTTTGATGTTTTGAACGTCAAACCCTTTACCGCGTTTGGTTCGCGCTCCGACATCGTGCGCGGCATTTTTGGCGGAAAAAACAACTATCTTGAAGCGGTAAAAGATTTAGAAGCAGCAATTTATCAAATAGCATAGAAACTAATACTCTGTAAATTAAGTTCTGTGACATTGACACGCTTACTAACGTGCGCGTTTCTGCCTCTGATGCGCTGCCCGACAAGGCGGAAACGCGCACGTTAGTAAGCGTGTTTGAGTATTAAGAAATTTCGTTGACACTGTACCAATGGCAAACTTACAAGGAATTATAAAATCCATCCGTGACATCATGTGGCAAGACACCGGCTTAAACGGCGATGCCCAACGCATTGAGCAGTTAGGCTGGATGCTCTTTTTCAAAATCTTCAGCGACAAAGACAGAGACCTTGAGGATTTTAGCGACAACTATCAATCCCCTATCCCGGACGCGCTTCATTGGGAAAATTGGGCGGGCGATGATGAAGGCATGACCAGCGACGAGCTAGTAGAGTTTGTTGACCGCCAGCTATTCCCGACCCTGAGAAACTTGGAAATCGGCAATAACAAGCGAGCCTTAATCTTGCGCGAGGTCTTTGCCGGTAACAACAACTACATGAAAAGCGGCATCAATATCCGCAAAGTCCTCAATAAACTCAACGAGATAGATTTTAACATCGGCAAAGACCGCCACGCTTTCGGCGACATCTACGAAAGCATTCTGAAAGAGTTGCAGAGCGCAGGGAAAAGCGGCGAGTTTTACACGCCCCGCGCCGTGACGCAGTTCATCACCGACATCATCAACCCGCAGCTTGGCGAGCGCGTGTTAGACCCGGCTTGTGGCACGGGCGGCTTTTTGACGTGCGTAATCGAACACTTGAAGCGGCAAGCCAATAGCGTCGAAGAACGCCAAACGCTGCAAGACCATGTTAGCGGTTGGGAATACAAGCCGCTGCCCTTTTTGCTGGCGACGACCAACTTGATTTTGCACGACATCGAAGTTCCCAACATCACGTTCCGCGACGCCTTAGAACAGCCCTTAACCAATTACGTTGAGAAACACCGCGTCAACGCCATTGTCGCCAATCCCCCGTTTGGCGGCATCGTCGCCAATAACAACGAGACCAACTTTCCGCAGAACTTCCGCACGAAAGAAAGCGCGGATTTGTTTCTGGTGTTGATGATTCATTTGCTCAAAATGGGTGGACGCGCCGGAATTGTCTTGCCCGATGGTTCGTTGACCGGCGAAGGCGTCAAGCAGCGAGTCCGCCAAAGACTCTTGGAAGAATGCAATTTGCACACGATAATACGGCTGCCTAACAGCGTGTTTCAGCCTTACGCAACGGTTGCCACCAACCTTTTGTTCTTTGACAAAGGCAAGCCGACCCGCGAAATCTGGTATTACGAACACCGCTTGCCCGAAGGCCAAAAGAGTTACAGCAAGACCAAAACCATCAGGCCGGAAGAATTTGCGCCCATCAAGGCCTGGTGGAACAACCGCGCGGAAAGCGAAATTGCTTGGAAGGTTCACATCGAAGCCATCAAACAGCGCGGCTATGATTTGGACATCAAGAACCCGCACCAACAAGAGGACAATCACGAATTTACCAGCCGTGAATTGATTGGCTTGCTGGAACAAAGTTTTGTGAAAAGTAACGATTTACTAGCTCAGTTGAGAAACGAAGTTATATGACTTGGAGAAAAGTAAAACTAGGTGATGTTTTAACTGAAAGTCGTATTCTTTGCGGCAGCCCCAATGCCAACAAGCGAATACGAGTTAAATTGAATGTTGCCGGAGTAGAAAAAAGACCTTTGGAAAATGAAATTGAGGGCGCAACAAAACAATTTATCCGCAACGCAGGGCAATTCATTTATGGAAAGCAAAATTTTCATAAAGGTGCATTTGGAGTAATTCCAAAAGAACTTGATGGCTTTGAAACCAGTGCAGATATACCAAGTTTTGATTTGCGAGAAGATTGTTTAGCCGGGTGGATTTACTATTTCTTCAAAATCAGAAGTCGGTATAAAGCCCTTGAAAGTCTAGCGAGAGGTGTCGGCTCAAAGCGCGTTCACCCGGAACAAATTTTTCCTTTGGAAGTACCTTTACCTTCAATTGCAGTACAAGCGCAACTAATTCAGAAGTTTCAAACACTTGAATCAATCAGTAGTCAAATCACCGCCGAACAAGCCCACCAGCTTGAGTTAGTCCGGCAGCTTCGCCAAGCCTTTTTGCGCGAGGCGATGCAAGGCCAACTCGTGGAGCAAGATGCCGCAGACGAGCCAGCCGCCATACTGCTTGGCAAGATAAAAGCCGAGAAAGAACGGTTGATAGCGGGAAAGAAACTCAGGAAAGATAAGCCTTTACCGGAAATCAAAGCCGATGAAATCCCGTTTGAAATTCCAGATAATTGGACTTGGTGTAGATTAGGTGAAATAGTCGAAATGACGCGAGGGCGTTTTTCAATCCGCCCAAGAAACGACCCTCGTTATTTTGGCGGCAAATACCCTTTCATCCAAATTGGAAGTTTAGATGATAAAGGCTCAATTATCACAGAGTATTCTCAAACATTGAATGAAAGCGGTTACAAGGTGTCTAAGTATTTCCCGCAAGGAACAATCGCTGTAGCCATTGTCGGAGGGACAATTGGAAATCTCGGAGTGCTTGGAATTGATATGTGCTTTACTGACAGTATGGTTGGGATAACTCCCAATCATAACTACAATCAAATGTTCGTGTTGGCCTTTTTGCGATTCAAGCAAAGCGCAATTCGAGCAGAGTCCTATCAAATGTCAGGGCAGCCAAATATCAAAATCCCAACACTTGCAAACCTATTGCTTCCCCTTCCCCCACTTGCCGAGCAGCAGCGTATTGTCGAAAAGCTGGAAAAGCTGATGGCTTTCTGCGATGCGCTAGAGGCAACCATTAGAGAGGGTAAAGCCCACGCCATCAGCCTTTTGCAAGTGGCTTTGAAAGAGGCTTTAGACGGCGCGCAGTACAACGAAGCAGCTAACCAGATAACTACATAGCCAATTAGCTAATTAGCTAAATAGTGGCCGGTGGCTATTGCTTCACAGACACTTTGACAAAACCGGCACATCACCTTATATTTCAAGCATATTCCCCCGGTTGTTTCGACGGCAGGGCGCAAGGCCGCATCTTACAGTGCGGCCTTTGTTTATAGGTCAGAGGCTTACTAAAGACTGCCTAAGCTAATAACAAAGATGGTTATATTAGGACATTTGTGCTATCTTGTATTTGGAAGGAGCAAAGAACTTATGAATGTTTCATTAACCGCTGAACTGGAAACCGTCGTCAATCAAAAAGTCCAATCCGGGATGTACAATTCAGCCAGTGAAGTCATACGCGAAGGGTTGCGTTTGTTGGTCGAACAAGACCGCCTCAAGCAAACGCGGTTGGAAGAAATCAGGCACAGCGTTATGCAAGGCGTCAAAGAGATTGCCGAAGGCCGTTATACCGACTACGCTTCCGGCGAGGAACTAGCCGAAGAAATCATTGCCAACGGAATGGCGCGGCGGGCTAACCAACGAAAAGCCAAATAACTCATGCTCACATTAACCATTCACAATTTACCATTACCTGCTTATAATTTATTTTCCACACGTTCCTAACAACAGTATCTTTGCTTAGTAACGCAAAGAAAATAAATCAACCCGTTTAGAGGCGGTCTCTGACCGCCGTTGCCGCTACGAGTCAACCCCACCGGCGGTCTGAGACCGCC
>JAYVJN010000400.1:0-3142 GCA_043769325.1 Acidobacteriota bacterium | reverse complement strand
TTTGGCAACCCCGAAGTCTTTATCGAAAAAGCGGTTGTGCGTCCGCGCCACATCGAAATTCAAATCTTCGCCGATACAGATGGCAACTGCGTTTACTTGGGCGAACGCGAGTGTTCCATCCAACGCCGCCATCAAAAAGTTATCGAAGAAGCTCCTTCGCCCATCAACGACGCGGACTTGCGCCGGCGCATGGGCGAGGCCGCCGTGCGTTGCGCGCAAGCCGTCAACTACGTCGGGGCCGGCACGGTGGAGTTTTTGTACTCTGACGAAACTAAAGAGTTCTATTTTTTAGAGATGAACACGCGCTTGCAAGTCGAGCATCCGGTGACGGAATTGGTGACGGGTATAGACTTAGTGCGCGAACAAATCCGCGTCGCCGCCGGTTTGCCGCTCTCGTTTACGCAAGACGAAATCTACTTGCGCGGCCACGCCATTGAGTGCCGCGTCTATGCCGAAGACCCGGAACAAAATTTCATGCCGTCGCCTGGTAAAATCACGGTTTTGCGCTTGCCGCAGGGCCCCGGCGTGCGCGACGATGGTGGAGTTTACGAAGGCGCGGAAGTCTCGATTTACTACGACCCGATGATTTCCAAACTCTGCGTGTGGGGCCGTGACCGCGCCGAAGCGATTGACCGTATGCGCCGCGCGTTGGACGAATACACCGTCGGCGGCATCAAAACGACGCTCCCCTTTTTCCGCGAAGTTGTGCGCGATGAAGAGTTTATCGCTGCCAAACTGGACACCGGCTTCATCCCTCGTTTCTTTGCCCGCCGCGCCGCAGCCACGTCTCCCGAAGTTGACGCCACGCGCCGCGATATGGCGGTCATAGCCGCCGCGCTCGCTTATACCGAAACCAACGCGCAAGCAACCCCCGCGCAAACAGCAAACGGCGAATCACGCTGGAAAACGGCGGGCCGGTTGGCTTTGCACGCGAGGCTTTAGTTAAACCTTTTACTTGTAGCAGGATGGCTGCGCGATTAGGAGGGACAGACCTGTGTGTCTGCTCCGCATTTACGTCACCGGACAGGGCAGACACACAGGTCTGCCCCTACGAAATCATTTAGGTTCAATGTATATGGCGCAGCCTCACGCGAATGATGATGCGGCGGGCCAACCTTATCTGTTAGGATTAAGCGGCTCCCTGGCGCAACGCCGATACCCTTTGCTCACCGCGCAGACGGTCATCGGGCGCGACGCCTCGCTCTGTGACCTAACTTTGCCGCAAGCGGTAGTATCGCGCCGCCACGCCCAAATTACCTTCGATACCGAAGGCCGCGCCACAATCACCGACCTTAGTGAACGTAACGCCACTTATCTCAATGGTTTAGCCGTCTCCGACGCTCCTTTGCGCGATGGCGACCACATTGGTTTGGGGGCCGACGGCGTGGTCATTTTTGCCTTTCATGCGGCGTTATCCGCTCAACCCGATAAGCCGCTTGCCGCCACCGGAACGAATGTTTGGACGGTCACAGCACGGCCCCTCATGCGTTTGGGCCGCGCGTCTGACAATGACATCGTGCTGGATGCGCCGGGCGTCTCGCGCCACCACGCCACGCTGGATTACAAAGCCGACGGCCAGCCCGTGCTGCGCGACGAAGGCAGTGCCAACGGCACGTTTGTCAACGGTCAATTGCTTACCGAACCGCGCCGCCTGACACCACAAGATTGGGTCTTCGTGGGCGGTTTTTTGCTGCAAGCCGATGGCCCCAAAGTGCGCCGTTACGATTTGAGCGCAAGCCGTCTGGCCGCTTGCCAAGTGGGTAAAACCATCGGCGATAAAACCATTTTGCAGGATATTTCGTTTGCCGCTTACCCGCGTGAATTTATCGGGTTGATGGGGCCGTCGGGGTGCGGCAAGTCCACGCTCATGGACGCCCTTAACGGCTTGCGGCCAGCCACTTCGGGCGCGATTTTTGTCAATGACCTCGACCTCTACCGCAACTTTAACGCGCTCCGACGGGCTATCGGTTATGTGCCGCAACGCGATGTGCTACACGATGCGCTGACTGTCGGACGCACGCTCTACTATGCCGCAAAACTGCGCTTGCCGCGTGGCGCGCCGCCCGCCGAACAACACCGCATCGTTTGGGAAACGGTTGTCACCGTTGGGCTTACCGAACAATGGGAGACGCCTTTCAAGCAACTTTCCGGCGGGCAGCAGAAACGCCTCAGCCTGGCTTTAGAACTGTTGACCAAGCCGAGTTTTCTCTTTTTGGATGAACCGACTTCGCCGCTTGACCCGGAAACGACGGAAAACATGATGACGCTCTTTCGCCGTCTGGCAGACGAGGGGCGCATCGTGATTATGGTCACGCACAAGTTTGAGAAATTCCACGAAATGCACCAGGTCGCGCTGCTCACGCGGGGCGGGCGTCTGGCCTGGTTCGGCCCGCCGCGCGAGGCTTTGCAGTATTTCAACTGCCACGAACCGGGCGATATTTACCGCCGCATCGGAGCTTACGAACCGGAAGAGTTGAGCCGGATGTTCGCCGCCTCGCCGCAGTATCAAACTTACGTCGCGCAGCGAATGGCGGAGACGGCGGAATTGATACAGTCAACCGGCGGGGCCGTCGGATTGCGGGCGTCGGGCCCGGCGGGAAGCGCGGAACGGCGTTTCGGCTTTGCGCAATGGTTAACCTTGACGCAGCGTTATCTGGAACTCAAGCTCAAAGATAAACGCAACACTCTGTTGCTGTTAGCCCAAGCGCCCATCGTGGCGGCGTTGCTCGCGCTGATTGTCGGCCCCGTGTTGAACGACGCCAAGACGCTCTTTATCGCCGCCATTATCGCCATCTGGTTCGGGGCCAACAACGCCATCCGCGAGATTGTCGCCGAGACGCCGATTTACCAGCGCGAACGTCTGGTGAACCTCAAAATCCCGTCTTATGTTTTCTCTAAGTTTGCCGTTTTGAGCGGTTTGGGGTTTATTCAATGTCTGATGTTTGTCGGTTTGCTAACGGCTTTGGGGCGTTTTGACAGTAAAGATTTCCCCGGTTTGCTGTTAATTTTGTACTTGACATCACTAGCGGGCGTAACGACGGGGCTGTTCTTTTCGGCGTTGGTCAACTCGGCGGAAAAGGCCATGAGCGTGCTGCCTTTGCTGCTCATCCCGCAACTGCTTTTGAGCGGATTTCTCAAACCC
>JAYVJN010000399.1:0-11750 GCA_043769325.1 Acidobacteriota bacterium | reverse complement strand
AACGAGATTCCTTTTTAGTTAAATACTGACGCCAACTTTATTCTACTAAAAACTCGTTTCTTTTGTTTTTTAGATCACCTTTTTTGGCGAAGGTATTGTGATTAAAGACTGGCTTCCTTGTGGTCTGACAGAACAAGCAGTTTTCGCAGCGCGACGCATCAGGTTCAACCCTGCGACGAAAGACGGGAAACCCGTCTCTATGTGGGTAGTGCTGCAATACGATTTTAACATTTATTGATTGTCTTACTTTCTGTCCAGGAAAGAACCCATGAAAAAACTATCTGCCAACAAATCGGGTTGCACAATTGGCTGGCTTATTGTTTTGTGTTTACTCAGTTCTTTCACTTCCGCCCAACAAATGGCGACAGCGCAGGACGACAAAGCGCGTGGCATCCAACTTTACAACCAGGGCGACGCCGCCGGCGCGACAGTTGCTTTGAAAGCAGCTACTAAACGAAACAAAAATGACCTCGAAGCCTGGTATTATTTGGCCTCAGCTTTTGAAAGCCAGATTAAGCTCAAAGATGCTCGTAAGGCCCATGAAAAGGCTGCCAAACTTGGCGAAAGCTTGCTTTCCGCGCAGTTCACGCTTCCTAACCCGGAGTTTGACATCGCTTTGCGAAATATCAGGCCGCTTTTGGAGCGGGCCGCTGTTAGCGCGGAAAGGTATCTGGCATTAAGCGAGAAACCTGCCCAGAAGAAAGTGGACGAGTGGCGCGGACGCCGGGAACTCTTACGCGATTTCTTCTCTTTGGCCCAGGAAACTATGGACAATATCTACCCGGCCAAAGACGTTACGACTAAAGCTGTAATTCTCTTTAAGCCGGAGCCGCCTTATACGGAAGAGGCTAGAAAAAACGGCATTACAGGCAGAGTTGAATTGAGAGTTTTGCTAGCTGCCGATGGAAAAGTGCGTGCGGTAGCGGTAATCAAGGGTTTACGATATGGCTTAACCGGCACGGCGATAAGTGCCGCCCGCCGTATTAGGTTCACACCGGCGAGGAAAGACGGAAACCCCGTTTCTATATGGATAATGCTGCAATACGACTACAGTATTTACTGATGAATTAATTCTTGTCGAGACCATAACCTATGAAGCAACAATGTCTAAAAAAAGCGCGTTCCGTTATGCTTTTTGTGTTGTGTTTATTTGGTTTATGTACATACGCCCAACAACCTGCGCCACCGCAGAACGATAAAAACCGTGGTATTCAGCTTTATCAACAGAGCAAAGATAGCGAAGCGATTACGCTGCTACGCCAGGCCGCAAAGCTAAATCCAAAAGATGCCGAAGCTTGGAATTATCTAGGCTTAACGGCGTATCGTCTTAACCTGTTGCCGGAAGCGCATGAGGCTTTCAGCAAGGCGGTAAAGTTGCAGCCTGATGACGCGGCGGCGCGTTCAAACCTGGCGTTTGTTTTGTTGTTGCGGGATAAAGACAAAGAAGCCAGGCGCGAAGCCCAACGCGCACTTTCGCTACAAAGTGAAAACCCGTATGCGCATTACGTTCTGGGGGCCTTGCACTATGGCGACGATTTGCTTGAGAAGGCACTAAAAGAGGCCGAAGCCGCTTTACAAAGTGACCCTTCATTCGCACTGGCCTTGCTCCTCAAGACCAAGGTTTTAAACAAAAGGTATCTGTTTGAAACCTATGAACTTGGAGAAAAAGAGAGGGAGGCGCGCCGCCGCCAACTATTCTCTTGGGCCGAAACCTTAGCCGTATATTTTAGCCAACACTCGAAGGCACGCGATTCGACAATATGGCGCGGAGCATTGGCTATGTTGAGTATCAACTCCGGGTTCAAAGGCGATTTCGGGCAAAGCCCAAAAGATGAGGTCTTAATGGCCCGCGACGTAACGACAAAAGCTATTATAACAGCAAAACCCAGCCCGCTTGTGCCAGATGGACTTAGAGCAAAGAGTCTTGTCTCGTTGCGTGTGCTGCTTGGGGCAGACGGAACAGTGTGGAATATAGGTGTAATATCATCAGATAATAAGGATTTTTTGCGAGCCTGTATCCGCGCCGCTTTTGGTATCAAGTTCACACCAGCAACGAAAGGCGGGAGGCCCGTTTCCATGTGGATAGTGTTGCAATATGAGTTTGGCTATTAAATGACAACAATTACCTCAACTAACCCGATTGTCCACAAGATTATTGCCGGTGAAGTGCCGGCCCCGGCGCGGATGGCGGCGGCGCAGGGGATGTTGCCTCTGCCGCAAGCCGATTTGCTGGAAATTTTGGTGGCGTTGAGCCGCGACGACGACGCGGAACTCGCTGAGGCCGCACAGGAGACGCTCAAAAATCAGGAACCGGAGGAGTTGCTTTCTGCCGCGCAAGCCGCCGAGGTCGCGCCCGCCGTCTTGGGCTATCTGGCGGGGCGCAAGGATTTACCGGCGGCTATTCACGAGGCCGTCGCGCAAAATCAGGCCACCCCCGATGAAGCAATCGCGCTCTTGGCGCAGACGACTGGAAGCGGTTCGTTAATAGAGTTACTCATCATCAACCAGCAAAGGCTGATTCGCGCGCCCGCCATCATTGACGCCATTTTGGTTAATCCGGCCCGCACGCCCGAAGCCGAACGCCGCGTTAAAGAAGTACAAGAAGAGTTTTTTCAGAAAGAGCGCGGCGCGGCGGCGCGTATTGCCGAAGAGTTACGTCTGCAAGGCAAAAAAGCGGCGGCAGAGTTCGTCGAATCCGTCTTGGCGAATGAAGCGGTTAATCTCGCCAAGCTGGAAAGCGGCGCGGGCGGCGGTGAAATTACTTCCGACGACCTCTGGCTGTTGGCGGAATACATCGAAGTTGACGACGATGATATTGACGAATCGTGGCTGGATTGGGACGTGCTGGAAGAATTGTTGGATGAATCCGACGAGCAACGCGCGGCAATGGCGGCGCGTATCTTGGGCGACCTCAAACTAGAGAATGTCGCCTTTTTTGAAGCCCGTTCGTTTAGGGATGTGCCGGGTTTCGCGCAACGTCTGTGCGCCCAACAAGACGAAGTCTCTGGTTTTCTTTACTCGCAGTTTACAGTCGCGCTACGAAACTCGCTGGCAACGCAAACTCAGCCGCAAGTAGCGGATAGCCTTACCAATTTGTTGAAAGACGAGTTAAACCTGGTCATTAACGGACACAAACTTTATGAATTGAAATGTTTCAAGAATGTCCCTTTATCAACCGAGACGAGGGAATTGTTAGAGCAAAATCCGACAAACGAAGAACTTGTGCGGCTCAATCGCTTAATGATTGAGGACGCTTATCCCAAAGAATTACTGAAAAACCCCGTCTCTATCGCGCAAAGAATCTTGAAAATGAAAATTAAGCAGCGTGTCAAAGCGGCGATGAAAGGCGACCGGGAAATCCGTTCAATTCTTATTCGTGACTCAAACAAACTCGTCTCCGGCGGAGTAGTTCGTAACCCAAAAATCACGGCACAAGAGATTGAAGCCATTGCCGCGATGCGTTCCGTTTCTGATGAAGCGTTGCGAATTATTGGCATGAGCCGCGCCTGGGCGCAAAACTATACTATCATCCACGCCCTGGCGCGCAACCCGCGCACGCCTGTGGCGATTGCCATGAATGTTCTGCCACGTCTGCAAACCAGAGACTTGAAGCAGATTGCTCTTTCCCGCAACATCCCTGACGGCATCCGCCGCCAGGCCAACCGTTTGGCGTTGACGCGAAAGAGTTAAGTTCAAGGTTTCAGGTTCAAAGTTCAAAGTTAATTTCTCGCGGCTATTCCCGTTGACTTTAGAAAATCTCCGCCGATTTCCGTAACACGGAGATGCCCACATCTGCCAGCGTGTGCGTGGCCGCGCCCCACCACAAGCCCGCGAGCACAGCCCAAGTCTCTTTTTGTTGCCAGGCCCACAGCCCGAACTTCTGCGCTTTCGGCCAAGCTCGTGTCAATTCATTCGGGCCTAAAACTTCGCCGCCCAAAATCGAAGCCCGCGCGTAGCTAAAAACTACCGCCAACAATAAAGTCACCAGGCAAAAGTAAATTATCCTTACCGCCGGGCCTAAAATTATTCCGTGACTGAGGCGCGAACGGTGCGGCAAAGTCTTCTGGTAAGGCCACCAAAACACGCGCAACACGCCCCAACGAGTGTATTGTTTCGAGTGAATATCCAAGTCCGGCCCGAACATCAGCCCGCTAAACACGGTGCAGCCCACCGCCAAAGCCGCCAAATGCCATTCGCCCGTCCATTTATAGGCGAAATAGGCCGTCGGAATCGCCGCGAGATAAGTTATAAAATCGTGTGTTTTTCCTGAAGGCATAGCCTCATTTAAGCGGCGTTTTCTTGGGCGAAATTTGTTGCTTGAGCCATTGCGTCAAATCGTCAGCAGACTGGAAACCCCACACGGCTTCCAGCAAACTTTCAAGCTGCTCTAACGAAAGCCTGTCCAATTGCCGGCCAATTTGCGCTGGCATTCCACCAAAACGGTGCGACAAAAGACTCAACGCGGCATCATGCAGCCCTTCCTTTTTGCCTTCTTGCAACCCTTCTTGTTTGCCTTCGCGCCGGCCCCGGCGCACGCCTTTTTGTATGATGTCCTGATAAACTACTGATTCTTCCATCACGATACTCCCCCGCAAAAACTGATAGACCAGGTTTTTATTGAACCGCAACCCCGCCAAGACACGGGCCAAATTGACGGTTTCGCGGCGTTGTTCTTTGTCCTTAACGGCGCGGATGTGGTCGGCCACGCTTGTTAGCAACGCCTCGCCCGACGCCGCGCGGCAGAGCGTCGCCAATGGCAGCAAGCCTTTATGTGGCAACAATAACGCCGCGTCTTGCTCCCACATTTTGATTACCTCGTAGCCGTGCGCGGTGCGCTCATCTTCGTAGCGGTCAGGAATTTCCGTCTCCGTTTCCTTCAAGACGACCAAGACCTGGCGCACGCGCCGCTCCGGTTTTTGGCGTTTCAGGCCGACGTAATAATCCAGCATCCGCAACGGCAGCGGCGTCTGGCTTTGCGCCGTCGTCTGAAATTCGACGTGCAGCGTTTCGCCCGCCGGACTGGATAATAACACGGAATCAGCGCGAATTGGCTCTCGGCTCAACTCGGTTTTCAGCACGGCGGCGTGGCCTTCGGACAGGCCGAAAAGCCAACGCGCAAAATCGTCGGGATACTGCTCGGCCAGCGTCTTGCACAGGTTATCGCTGGCCGCGCGCGAGGGTTTCTGTTTCATTTTTTACATTGCCAGCCCGCCGTCGGCTTGCACCACCTGGCCCGTAATATAGCGGGCATCGTCACTCAAAAGAAAACAGGCGATACGGGCCACTTCGTCCGGTTCGGCAAAACGCCCAAGCGGGATTTGCTCACGGATTTTGGCTTGGTAATCTTCGCTCAACGCGCCGGCCATCTCGGTGGAAACCATGCCCAACGCGAGCGCGTTGACGCTAATTTGGCGGCTGGCAACCTCTTTCGCCAGGGCTTTGGTCAAACCGACCATACCGGCTTTTGAAGCGGAATAATTCGACTGCCCCGCCATCCCGACCTCGCCGCTAATGGACGAAATGTTGAGAATCACGCCGCCCGTCTCATTTTTCATCATAAAGCGCAACACGGCTTTCGAGAAGTTCCACGCGCCCTTCAAATTGGTGTCAATCACGGCGTCCCAATCGGCTTCCTTCATGCGTAAAATCAGCGTGTCGCGTGTGATGCCGGCGTTGTTGACCAAAAAATCTACGCGGCCTATCGCTTCGCGGGTCTGTTTGACGAAATCGGCGGCGGCTTCGGTGTTCGCCACATCGCACTGCGCTGCATAACACTTCACGCCCAAGCCTTCGATTTCGGCTTTTAATTCATCCGCCGCCGCCGCGCTGCTGGCGTAATTAAACGCCACATCCGCGCCGCGCCGCGCCAATTCCAGAGCAATCGCCCGCCCGATGCCGCGCGTCGCGCCCGTGACGATGGCTGCTTTTCCGTTAAATGTTTGGTTTGAATCAGACAAAATTTTAGCTCCTAAAAAAACAAAGTGTGCCACGATTGGAGTGCGCCACGCGCTTGTCCGCAAACGAGCCGCCAGGCGAGTAACATCCTTTCGCTACCAAGCCGCTTCTCTTTCAATTTGCTTTTTGCGTTACCCTTTTTCGCGCTCTGCGCTCATGCGGACAAGGCTGTCCGCGCTCCAGTCTCAAGGTTTATGGTTTCGACGATAACCTACATCACCGGCGGTTCTTCCGGTTCTTCCGTCAGCCCGTAATTTGGTTTGGGCAAATAAGCGTCACGATTGTACGGCAAAGGCTCCGCTTCGGGCAGTGCTTCGTCGGGGTATCTTTCCAGCCACTCGCGGCGGTCTTCGGTGCTTTCGTAAAAACGGTGCATGATTTCCAGTTCTTCCTCGCCGTAGCTACCGATCATGCTGATATTTTGGTTCCAACCGGGCATTCCGGCGGGCATCATCGCCGGTTCGCGCAACACGTCTGACCATAATTTGACATACAATTCGCGGTCGCTAAGGTGGTCTGTGTGTTCGAGATAAGTGCTCAATTCGGCCAGCTTGTGGACGATTTCCCAGACCTTTTCCGTCACCTGCACCTCATCCAAATCTTCCGGTGGCGGCATGGCAACGCCCGCCTCTTCCAACTCTACCAACAGACACGGCCCCGGTTCCACCGACTCATACGCAACCACATTCTCCCAAAACTGCTCCGCAATATACGGGTCAATATCCTCAGCCTCGGAGTGCGACATCGCGCCGCCCGCCAACTCATTGGCCTGCTCCTTCAACGCCGCAATCCGTTCGCGCTGCGCCTTCTGCGGGTCAAACGGTTCCGGTTCTTCAATGATAACTTCGTCTCTTTCGAGGTCTGACATAATGCGTCCTTCTTACTTTTCTTGGGCTATTAATGTTGCGCCCTTACCTTCCTCAATCAGCTTAACAAAACCGGGCCTGACTCCGCTCTCAGTCTCTGGTAAAAGCTGTTTATAGAACGAGCCTTCAATGTCATAAAACTCTGCAATGTCGATTATCCTAAATTCGCCTAGCTTGAGTGTTTTTGCCACAGCTTCTCCGAACAACTGTTCATGGGATTTTAAGTTGCTCTGTCGAATGCTCCCATTTATTTTGAAGTTTACTCTCCTACAATCCCCAGGGCGCAACAAACTGACTTGCTCAAACTCAAATTTGTCGTCCAATTCTTGAGGTACGAATGACTTGATGTTCACATTTACAGCCGGCCCGTTTCCCACATTCATAATTTGCAACTCTCCAGGCTGGCCTAGCACCATGATTGAAGGCATTATTCCTAACCGTCGTTGCCGGATAAGCTCTTTCAATTGTTCGGCAGATGTTTGATGTATTTGTTTGGTGTATTTCGTATAAAGGCACAAAACTATCAGCGTGGCGAGTATGAAAATCGCGTTCGCCGCGCCAATGAGCAAAGACCATTTTTCGTAAGAGGTCATAAGCACGTCTTAGTTTCGTCAAGCCGAAGCCGTTTCCCGCAGCCACGCGCGCAGTTCGCGCAGCCATGCGGAACGGCGTTTGGTGCGACGGCTGGCTTGCAAGAAGCGCATCAGGATTTCCGCCGTCACGGGCGGCAAAGCCAGGCTTTCCGTTGCCGTTACATATTTACCGGCTTGCAGCAGAAAGATAGTTACCAGGTCGTTTTTAACCACATAACGCCAGATTTCCGGCACGCCTATCTCCGCGTAAATCGGGAACTTATCCAGCGAAGGACTCGTGACATCTATTTCCACCACCAAATCCGGCGGCGGATAGACATTCAGGTCAATGTCTCCCTCGCTGGGGACAAGCCCGGCGTTTTGTAAATAAAATCCCGTATCCGGTTCCGCGCCGCGTTGCAGGTCTTCGCGTCTATTGGTCGTTGAGCCGATGCTGTGAACCTCCAAATCTCTTTCTTCGACGATGGCTGAGACGAAAACCTCAAAAAACCGGCTGGTTGCTTCGTGAGTGCGGGAGGGCATAAGAATCTCCAAAGTTCCTTTGTCGTAGGTAAAGCGCGGGCTGCTTTTGTCCTGGTAATTGTGCAACAGTTGTTCGTAGGTGGCCCAACTAACATCACGCAGCACGATTCTTTGTTCGGCGGCAAGTGCCGGCGCAACAGGCGTTTCCGGCGGCATGGGGATAATGGGCGCGGTTGGTGCTTCCGGCGGCGTTAGGACTGCTGACATAAAATTTACTCCTTATCCTGACCCGTTATTTTACTACAACTTGAGTGATTTCAGATACTCGCGGAATTCCGGGCCGAGGTCGGCGCGTTGCAGGGCGTAGGCGACGTTGGCGATGAGGAAGCCGAGTTTGTCGCCGGCGTCGTGGCGCGTGCCCTGGAGTTTGACGGCGTAGAAGGGGCGTTTTTTTAGCAGCGAGCGCATGGCGTCGGTGAGTTGGATTTCGCCGCCCGCGCCGGGTGTGGTGTGTTCGAGTTCGGGGAAAATGTCGGGCGTGAGCAAGTAGCGGCCCATGATGGCTAAATCGGAGGGCGCGTCGGCGAATTTGGGTTTTTCCACCATGTCGCGGATGCGATAGATGTTGGGTTCCACCTCTTCGGCGTCAATCACGCCGAAACGCGAGATGTTTTCGCCGGGCACCTGGAAAGCCGCCAGCACGGGCGCGTCGTATTTCTCGTAAACCTCTATCATCTGTTGCAGCGCGGGTTTGGGCGCGTCGAGCATATCGTCGGCAAGCAGCACGGCGAAGGGTTCGCCGCCCACAAAATCTTTGCCCTGATAGACGGCGTGGCCCAATCCGAGAGCCTCTTTCTGGCGCGTGTAAAAGATGCGGGCGATATTGGAAACACCGTGCGCCAGGCGGTAGAGTTCGTCTTTGCCGCGTGTTTTCAGCACGTTTTCCAGTTCGTAAGAAACGTCGAAATGGTCTTCCATCGGGGTCTTGTCGCGGCCCGTGACAATCAGCACCGACTCCACGCCGCACGCCACCGCTTCCTCTACGGCATACTGAATCAAGGGTTTATCCACCACTGGCAACATTTCTTTGGGCATGGCTTTGGTGGCGGGTAAAAAACGGCTGCCAAGTCCGGCAGCGGGAAAAACGGCTTTACGAATCTTCTGTGGCATATTCAGATTTTGGATTTTAGATTTTGGATTTTAGATTTGACGCTGACGTTGCCGCCACATCAATCTAAAGGCGCAAATCTAAAAGAGCCATTGAGTTTAACTTGACACATCCGGCAAGCCTCGTTAGCTTGCTGTCTTCGCTCTGGCAGTGCAGGGCGAAGCGTAACTGATACCATAGCTCAGAGGACTGCGACAAATGCTTGACTTAAACTTCGTGCGTGACAACCTGGAGACCGTCCGCGCCGCTTTACAGAACCGCAATTTTCCTACCGCCACACTGGATGAATTTGCTGCGTTAGATGTGGCCCGCCGCCGCGTCATCGGTGAGTCCGACGCCGCCAACCGTCAGCGCAACGAAATGAGCCGCGCCATTGGCGAGTTGATGAAAGCCGGCCAACGCGATGAAGCCGAGGAAAGCCGCCGCGCCGTCAATGAACTCAAAGAGCGCATGGCGACGCTTGACGCTCAACGCGACGAGGCGCAAGAAAAGATGAAGCAATTGCTCATCGGTCTGCCCAATCTGCCGCACGAATCTGTGCCCGTCGGCAAAGACGAACACGCCAACGTAGAAGTCAGGCGTTGGGGTACGCCGCGTGAGTTTGATTTTACGCCGCAAGACCATGTTGACATCGCCACAAAGCTGGGCATTTTGGACACCGAACGCGCCGTCAAAATCACGGGCGCGCGCTTTGCCATTCTCAACGGCGCGGGCGCGAGGCTGGAACGCGCTTTGGTCAACTTCATGCTCGATGTCCACACCCGCGAACACGGCTACACCGAGACGCTGCCGCCCTTCATCGTCAACGCCAACGCGCTTTTCGGCACGGGAAACTTGCCCAAATTCGAGGGCGACTTGTTCAAGCTGACTGATGAGCGTGGTTTCTATCTTATTCCCACGGCAGAAGTTCCGGTCACGAACTACTACAACAACGAAATTCTCGACGCTGCGCAACTGCCCCTCCATTTCACGGCCTACACGCCATGTTTCCGCTCGGAAGCGGGCAGCTATGGGCGCGACACGCGGGGCCTGATTCGCCAACACCAGTTTGAAAAAGTGGAACTGGTCAAACTCTGTCTGCCGGAAAATTCGCAAGACGAACACGAAAAACTGACCGCCAACGCCGAGGCGATTTTGCAAAAACTAGAGTTGCCTTATCGCACCGTCACGCTTTCCACCGGCGACATGGGTTTCGGTTCAACTAAAACGTATGACATTGAAGTCTGGCTGCCGTCGCAGCAGACCTACCGCGAGATTTCGTCTTGCTCCAACTGCGGCGATTTCCAGGCCCGCCGCATGAACACCCGTTTCAAACGCGCCGGCAACGCCAAAACCGAATTTGTCCACACCTTGAACGGCTCCGGCCTCGCCGTCGGGCGCACCTGGATTGCCATACTGGAAAACTACCAACAGGCCGACGGCTCGGTTGTCATCCCCGAAGCGTTAAGGCCGTTCATGGGTGGTTTGGAGAAAATTTAATGACGCTAGAGATTTACACAATTTTACTAAGCGAAACTGAAGCCAACGCAGAAGGAGCAGAAGGCGTTTATGCGACAATCCGAAATGACCATGCTCTTAACAAGGATGGCACACCGATCTTCGGTAAGGAATATGGGTATGAGATGTTTGGAGTTAAACTGCATGGCCCGATACCAACTGAAGCGAGAAAAGGGTTTTCTAGCTCAACGGCTGCTGAGAATGCTGCCAAACAAGAATACAAGGAGTGGCGTGCCGGAAATATACCTAACGGAATACGGATGCCGCGCCATGTGGCGTGGCGAACATGGTACAGAGGAAACCGATATTTAGAGTATGTTGATGACAAAGCACTTGTTGAGAGACACCATGAAATACTAAATAACCTGTTCACTTTAACCGAAGAACGTAAAATCGGGATAATACCGATGGAACAAGGAGGGGACTATTTCGCTGCCCTACAAACCCATGTTTATGAAGAGTGTCTTCTGCGAAAATATAAATACCCACATCCCCTGAATCTAGATGAAATTCAATACCCAGACTACGATTGGGTTGGACTCGAAAAAGCAGCTAATCATGCAAAGACACGGCCACTAAATGCTGGTGAATTTTTAGTAAAGTATGGCGAGTATAAATATTTGCACCCTACATATGAGAAAGGAAAAATAAGAATAAGTCCAGCAACTGCTTACCAAGACCCATCACTCAATCTGGCAATTAATGATGACGAATTGAATATTAATATCTATTTTCACCCCAACCGAGAGGAATTAAGAGAGCTAGAAATACTTGCTACTGAACTTGATAATCCTTATCAAACGGTCGGAAATATAGAGTGGCCTGTCAAGGCGAGAACAAACTATTATGCGTATTGTTTAGGGGCAGATTTTTCATTGAGAATGTTTCCTGATTTTCAAGCAGACAGTTGCTTACTAATTTACGACCCGAAGACTTTCATAGAGAGAATATTCCAAGCAATGTCCGGGCTGATAAGCAATTGGAAGGCTTTTGGCTCTGGTATAAAGTACATTGACCCATACAACACTATCCCTAAAGAAATTGCCATCTATCGTACTAAACATTTTAAGTACGCATACCAAAAGGAATATAGACTTTGTTGGATGCCACCTAGTGTTCAGTCAAGGTTGTATTGACGGATAAAGTCGTTTCAATTTGACTCGTGCATCGGCAGTCGTAAATTGCCAGTCTATTTTCACTTCTTTCCCA
>JAYVJN010000398.1:0-3063 GCA_043769325.1 Acidobacteriota bacterium | reverse complement strand
TACAATGTGCTGCTTGCGCCGGTAGCGCAGCAACTGGCCGGCGTTGAATCTGTTCTTATTGTGCCTGACGGCTGCCTGTGGAACGTCCCTTTCCAGGCTTTGTTGAATGGCGAAGGTAAATATCTATTGGAAGACTACGCCATCTCTTACGCGCCTTCATTGAGCATTTTGCGCGAGATGAAACAGAAACCCGCGCGTTCCAGGGTTGTGCCCAACGCCACACTTTTGGCTTTCGGCAATCCGCTGCTCACAGTTACGGCGACTGCTGCCGCCCCCAAGGACGAAGATTGCCCCTTGCCCGGCGCGGAACAGGAAGTGGCGGCTCTCGCGGCTCTCGTTGGCTCCAACCATAGTCAAGTATTCACTGGCGGCAAAGCCAGCGAAGCGGCTTTTCGCGCCTCTGCCGCCAGCTATCGCACCCTTCATTTTGCCACGCACGGCATTCTTGATAACCAACATCCGCTGTATTCGTATTTGCGGCTGGCCCGCACCGGCCCGGCTCCTGATAGTGACGGGCGGCTGGAAGCCCGGGAGATTATGGAAATGTCCCTCGACGCAGATTTGGCGGTCTTATCGGCGTGCCACACCGCCGATGGTAAAATCAGCGCCGGCGAGGGCGTGATAGGTATGTCGTGGGCTTTCTTTGTGGCGGGTTGCCGGACGACGGTGGTAAGTCAATGGGCCGTCAACTCGGAGGCTACCTCGGCCTTCATGGAGCATTTCTACCGGGGCTTGTCTAACGGCCAAACTAAAGCCAAGGCTCTACGCACCGCATCCTTGGCGATTCGGCAAGAGGCGCGCTATCGCCATCCGTTTTACTGGGCGGGTTTTGTGGCTATCGGAAGCCCTGATTAAACAATGGGCGGTTCATTGCCAGGACTGTACCTGACGGAGCAGCTTTCGCGCTACCACTGAATGAGGCTGTTGCTTTAGGAAGAGTTGTAATTCACGCCCGGCCTCTGACCGTAAGCCAGCCCGCGCGTAGAGGATGCCTAAAGCTAAATGTGAGCGCGTCTGCCGTCGCAAAGCCGTGAGGGTGCGGGCTTGCTCCGTTGCCAAAAGGTGAAACTTCACTTCGGGCAGCGAAGCGGCGGGGGCCACTACTTCTTGCCCTGCAACCATCGCCACTACCGCCCAAGAATAAGTCGCGCCGGCGGGCAAAGGCGTGGCCGGTTGCCAATTGGTTTGGGTCGCCGGCAAATCCGGGCTGGCGGCTACTTCTTGCCCTTGCCTGTCCAAGACAAACACGCGATAACCGGTTGCGGCGGGCAAGGCTTTCCAGCGAAATACAGGCCGCGCCTCCAGCGTCACCTGTGAGACCGGCGATAACAAGCGAAAACTCTGCTTCTCCTCATTGTTGCCGCGCAAAGTCGCCGGGCCGCCGGCTAACTCCGCCAACACTTCCGGTTTCTCTAAGCGTTGCGTTTGCAGCGCCGCCGCAATCTCCTGGCGTGCCGGAGCGGGCAGCGCAGCCACGTCGGGCAGAGAGTCATTCGCCCCCGCTGTGCTTCCCTGCCCTGTTTGCGCGGAAGTAAGCGTCTGTTTCCCGGTCAAGCGGCCAGTGCCAGGCGGCGACGGCCTGGGGTCGCGTCCTGTGATGGTCTGTGCGATTTTTACCGGATTATGCGGTTGAGTCTCCGGCGTTGGCGGCGCGGGAATGGACGGCGATTCGGTAGCACTGACTCGCGGCGGCGCGTTATTGTTGCTGTTGCCGACATTTGCCGTCATGTCCGGCGTCGGCCTGAGACCGGCTTGTTGCGTTGTGGCGTCCGGGTTGTGTCGCAACCACCAGAACGCGCCGCTTGTTGCCAACAACACGACACAAACTGCCGCCGCCGCATAAACGGGCGGCCTCAGCCATTGCGAGAAGCGGTCTAGCAGTGACAATCTTTGTTCGCTTGCAACTGAAGCACTGACGGGCGCGTAAGCGATTTTCAACTCCGGGGCGATGACGCGCTGAAAGGCTTGTAAACTGCGGACATCTTCGCGGCAACGGGCGCACAGAGCCAGATGTAAGTTCACTATTTCGCGTTCTTCCACCGGCAAAGTGTTTTCCGTATAGGTCTGCAACAGTTCGTAATCAAGATGTTCGTGCTGTAACCAAACCTCTGGGGCTAAACTGAAACTGATAGGGGCCTGGCCGCGCCGCCGTTCGATGATGGCGCGGAACTGTTCGTGGCACGCTGCACACTCAGCCATATGCGCGGTGGCCGCGACTAACTCCGCCGCCGGCAGCGTGCGGGCGCACAAACGATTCATGCTTTGGGATGCGATATGCTCTGTCATATCCGTGATGCGGGAAACGCTTTTGTTCCCTCTATTACTAGAAGACGCCAGAGAACGGCCAAAATTCCAGTCGCCATAAAATTTATTTCACTGTGCGGCCCAAGCGCGGCGCAATTTCTCCATCGCGCGAAAACGCCATTTGTTGACCTGCGGGCGTGTGGCTTGCAAAAGTTCGGCCATCTCCAAGCTATCAAGGGGCATCCGCTCCCAGAGTTGTTGTAATTCCTCCACTGAACGCTCTAAGCCCTGCGCTAATTCCTCGAAGTCCAAACCGCCGGCATACAGCAAGAGCGTCAGCAAATCCTCACCGTTGTGGTCGGCAAAACCAAAGCAGAAGGCATCGCGTTGGGCGGGCGGCAATGCGCGTAATTCCTGCCACAGGCGTTGAAACACTTCTTGTTCTTCCAGCCTGGAGTCACAACGCAGCTTTTCATCGGGTAGTCGCGCGGCCCAATTTACGGTTCGGTCATCTAACGAGTCGGCAGGTAAATCCTTGAGGTTCAATAATAACGCCAGCACGCTCACGAATTCATCCAATATGACCGGCCCTCCGACGTAGTTCAGCACGGCGTTTACCACCTGGCTGAGGTTTTCTTGGGTGAAATCTCCCAGCGATGGTTGAGCCGTCTTCAGTGCTGCCGGATTGTCGGCTATCCCGGCCAAACGGTGGGCGGCCCGGATTGATTTGCCGCCTTCCCGCCAGGCGACGAAGCCGCACAGGGTTTCTTGTGCTTGTCGCCAGATGGCGAAACTGGGGTGGTTTTGCAGCAGGTTGTG
>JAYVJN010000397.1:0-6804 GCA_043769325.1 Acidobacteriota bacterium | reverse complement strand
CTTTTGTCTGGCAGCGGCGACGTAATTTCGCCGGATGATGGCCTTATCGCTATTGGCTCAGGCGGCTCTTACGCATTGGCGGCGGCGCGCGCGCTTCTGCAACATACGGAATTGCCGGCCCGCGAAATCGCGCTCACAGCTTTGCGTATCGCCGGCGAAATTTGCATCTACACCAACACAAATATCATTCTGGAAGAACTTTAAGTAATTATTCGATGGTTATTTACCTGTCAGGAGAAGTCTCCGAAGAAAAACGTCTGGACGAAATGACGCCGCGCCAAATCGTGGCGGAATTGGACAAACACGTCGTCGGCCAGAACGCCGCCAAACGCGCCGTTGCTATTGCCCTGCGTAATCGCGTGCGGCGGCAAAAACTGCCCCCCGACATGGCCGCCGATGTGATGCCCAAAAATATCATTATGATTGGCTCCACCGGCGTCGGCAAGACCGAAATCGCCCGCCGTCTGGCGCGCCTCTCTAATTCGCCTTTTATTAAAGTCGAAGCCTCAAAATTTACTGAGGTCGGTTATGTCGGGCGCGATGTGGAAAGTATGGTGCGCGATTTAGTCGAAGTCGCCATTGACCTTATCCGCAACGAAAAAATTGCTGAAATTGAAGAAAAGGCCGCCCGCAACGTAGAGGAGCAGTTATTAGACTTGCTCTTACCGCCGCCCTCTTCCGGCGCTCTCTTCGATTATGACGCCGATTTTGCTGACGAAAAAGAAGAGTCAGAGAAGCCTCTAACGCCGGAAAACGACAATTTCCAACGCACCCGCGAAAAGCTGCGGCAGCAATTGCAAGCCGGCCAACTTGACCGCCGTTTAGTGGAAATCGAAGTCCACGAACGTAATTTCCCGACCATCGAAATCGCCGGCCCCCAGGGTGTCGAAGAAATGGGCCTGAATATGCGCGATATGCTCGGCAATATGTTTCAAGGCCGCACAAAAAAAAGGAAAATGCGCGTTGATGAGGCCCGCGAATACCTCATGCAAGAGGAAGAAGAACGCCTCGTGGACATGGACATCGTCGCCCGCGCCGCGCTGGAAAGAGTTGAATCCGCAGGGATTATCTTTCTTGATGAAATTGACAAAATCGCCGGACGCGAAGGCGGCGGCGGCCCTGATGTCTCGCGTGAAGGCGTCCAACGCGACCTCTTGCCCATTGTCGAAGGCACCACGGTCAACACGCGCTATGGCATGGTGCGAACCGACCACATTCTATTCATCGCCGCCGGCGCGTTTCATGTCTCTAAGCCCTCCGATTTGATACCAGAAATGCAAGGCCGCTTTCCGATTCGCGTAGAACTGGAATCACTCACGCTTGATGACCTTAAACGAATCCTTACCGAACCGAAAAACGCTTTATTAAAGCAATACGAGGCGTTGCTTGCCACCGAAGGCATCGCTCTCACCTTTACCACGGACGGCATTGACACTATCGCCCAATTTGCCGCCGAAGTGAATCAGCGCACCGAAAACATTGGGGCGCGGCGTCTGCACACGATTGTCGAAAAGTTGTTGGACGTAATTAGTTTTGAGGGGCCGGATTTGGAACCAAAAGAGCAAACGATTAACGCTGAATACGTTAAGCAATCGCTTAACGACACTGTTAAGGATGAAAATTTAAGCCGCTATATTTTGTGAAAAAGATTTCTCTTCTGTTATTGGCCTGGCTCTTCACAGTCGGCTTGGTGGCTTGCGGCAAACGCCGCCCGCCTTTGCCGCCGGTGGAGCGCGTGCCGCAACGCACGGAATTGCTTTCCGGCGCGCAACGCGGCAACCAGGTGCTTTTAAGCTGGCCCGCGCCCATGCGTAACGCCGGGGCCGGCAGCGTGCAAAGCATTCGCCGTATTGATATTTACCGCCTTGCGGAAAAACCGGACGCGCCTTTGCCCTTGACCGAAGACGATTACGCCGCCCGCGCCACCCTGATTGGTTCGGTTTCCTATCCAGACATTAAAGACGCTAAAGAGACGCTCATCTATACCGACAAATTGACCTTTACGGGTGCGCCCACACGCTTGCGTTATGCTTTACGCTACGTCAACGATGCGGGGCAACGCGCCGCATTTTCTAACTTCTTGCTCATCGTACCAGCCACCAAGATTTCTCAGCCTCCGGTTGTTTTAAGCATTTCGGAGAGCGAACCCGCAATCACGCTTAAATGGTCTGCGCCGATGGCTAATATTGACGGCTCCGGCGACTTAAATATCATCGGGTACAATATCTTCCGCGCCGTTGACGACACTTTCGGTAACTCTGCGGAACCGCTTAACGGGCCTACGCCAATCAATGAAACGCAGTTTTCTGATAAAACTTTTCTCTTTGGGCAACAATACAGTTATGTGGTGCGGGCGGTATCATTAGGGGCCAACGGGCAAAATGTCGAAAGCCTCAACTCCAACTCCATAGCGGTGCGCCCGCTTGACCACTATCCGCCCTCGGCCCCGACTAATCTAAGTTTGGCCGTCAGCCCTAACGGTAAAGTGATTTCCCTGTTCTTTCCCGCCAACCCCGAACGCGATGTGGCGGGCTATCGCATTTACCGTTCAAATGAAGCTGAATTGCCGCTTGATAAATGGCAACTGCAAACCACAGAACTACTTACACGCACTACTTGGCGTGATGAAAAGGTGGCTGCGGGCCGCGCTTATTACTACTACATGGTTGCCGTTGACACCGCCGGCAACGTTAGTCCACCCTCATCTATCGTTACTGAAACTGTGCCGCAATAATTCAAACGTCATGATTATCTGCCGTTTTACCACTAAAAACACACCTGCGCCGCGCTACGGTTTACTTGAACGCGACGAAATACAGCCATTAGCCGGCGCGCCTTTCGCGGATATTATTACGGTGGGCGCGGCAATTCCCTTAACTGACGCGCAATTATGCGCGCCGGTTGCGCCCACAAAAATTGTCTGTGTCGGGCGCAACTACCGCGACCACGCCGCCGAATTGGGTAATCCGATGCCGCCCGAACCGTTGCTTTTTCTTAAAGCACCTTCTTCGCTCATCGGGCCGGGAGAGAATATCGTCGTGCCACCCGTTTCGGCGCAAGTTGAACACGAAGGCGAACTTGGCGTCGTTATCGGACGCATCGCCAGCCGCCTGGCTGAAACTGAAGACCCGCTTGACTATGTCTTGGGTTACACTTGTGTCAATGACGTAACGGCCCGCGATATACAACGCCAAGATGTGCAGTTCACACGGGGCAAATCATTTGACACCTTTTGTCCGGTCGGGCCTTACATTGTTACCGGCCTCAATCCGTTGGCGCTGGATGTAACTACGCGGCTTAATGGTCAAGTCAAACAAAACGGCAACACCTCAGCAATGGCCTTCGACGCGCCTTATTTAATTCGTTACATTTCCCATGCCATGACGCTTTTCCCCGGCGACATTATCGCCACCGGCACGCCCGCCGGCGTCTCGCGGATGTTATCCGGCGATATAGTTGAGGTTGAGGTTAAAGGCGTCGGCATTTTACAGAACCAAGTTGTTGCACTGTAACACTTCGCTATCACAACCTCATGTTTCACATGAAACATGACTGTTAACGCTGTATTTACAACACTTAATTGTTATTCAAGAATGACTTTGATAACGACATAGAAAAAGAGTGCGGCAAAGGTTGCCCTAACACAGGCGCGAACCGCCGCCGCCGTTGCGGTCTGCACCATTGACGCGACCTTCGCGCTTCGCCAGCAGACCGTAAGCCGTAGGAAAATATTGTTCTCAACGTTGGACAGCGTCGCGGGGTCGGTGCCCAGCTTGATTTGTTCTTCATTACGCGCCGCAACTTGTTTTTCGTTCTCTACCGCCTTAGTAACAGAGCAAAAATAAAGTAACCCACAATGCAGAAGCCCGCACTTTAGTTCGGGCGTAAAACATAGCACGCTTGACGTAGTGCGTGTTTCTGCAAGATGATTGCTGGGTAAGGTTATTTTATTCGCGTTACTTTGTTATTTTCCGCTCGATTTACATCCCTTTTATCCGCTTTATCCCGGTGAATTTATTTTATAGGAAGGCCCTGTATGGTAAGGTAAGTGCCGGTTCACATTAAACGGCACTCACTCGCGGCCCTGTTCATTAGCGATTTTCGGTAAAAGGAGCGATAAAACTATGGCAAATCCGGCTGAATGCTGCAAACAGGCGTTACGCGACGCGACGACCCGCTGGCCGCAACGCAATCGGGCCTCCGATGGAATTATGGGCGATACGGCCCATCAAATGCGCAGAAGCGACCACAACGACGGAAACGCCTTCGATTTGACGCACGACCCGCAATCTGGCGTTGATTGTAATGTGTTGTCTCGTTTAGTAATTAGCGATGCCCGCATGAAATACGTCATTTGGAAGCGGCAGATTTTTAGCAAAGAGAGGGCTGGCGAAGGTTGGCGCGTTTACAGTGGCACAAATCCGCATACCAAACATTTGCACGTCTCTATTCTCGCCAACTCGCGCAATATCTTAACGCCTTGGCCCTGGTCAGGCGCGGCGGAAATCTCCGGCGCGCTGCCTTTTCCGGGCAAATTGCTGCGCGTCAATAGCAGAGGGTTGGATGTGAAAAATGCTCAGAGACGACTCATTGAGTTAGGCCGCGAAATAACGGCTGACGGCGTTTTCGGCGCAAACACCCGCCAATCTGTAATTAGTTTTCAACAGAGCAAAAATCTGTCACCGGATGGCGTCATCGGCGAAAATACCTGGAACGCGCTTTTTGCCGTATAAACAGGCCAGCAAATGAGCGAAGCGTTACCTTAAAGCGTCTTCCAACGTTGTGGCGGCGGCGGTTTTGGCGTCGCGGTATTTAACAATGACGGGGGTATAAAGTGAAAGCCCCCAATCTTTAGCGTTTGGGTGTGTGGCGGGGCGCGCGCCCGGCACGACGACTGCGCCGGCGGGGATTTCAAGCGGTTGGTCCGCCGTTTTACGGTAAATTTCGCCGCGCACGAGGTCATAGACGGGCGTTGAGCCGTTCAAGATAACGCCGGTTGCCAGCACTGCCCGTTCACGCACAATCGCGCCTTCGTAAACGCCGCAGTTGCCGCCAATCATCACGTCGTCTTCGATAATAACGGGCATCGCGCCGATGGGTTCCAACACGCCCCCGATGTTTGCCGCCGCCGATAAGTGAACCCGTTCGCCGATTTGGGCGCATGAACCGACGAGCGCGTGGCTGTCAATCATCGTTCCCGCACCGACGTAGGCCCCGACGTTGACGTACATCGGCGGCATACAGACCACGCCCGACGCAATATACGCGCCTTCTCGTATCGCCGAACCACCCGGCACAATCCGCACGCCGCTTTCCGCCGTAAATTGCTGCACGCGGTAAGTGTCTTTATCCCAGAAATTTAGACTGTTATCAGCCGGCGATTGACTTACTATTGCGCCCATGCGAAAACCCAACAGTATCGCCTGTTTGACCCAAGCATTGACGCGCCAGACGCCGCGCTCGTCACGTTCTGCCGCACGGACTGTGCCGGAGTTGAGCGCGGCCTTGAATTCCTCAAACAAAGCGCGGTCTGCGGCGTCGTAAGCAGTTTTGTTGGCGGCGATAAGTTGTTCAGTATTAATTTTTAAATTCATGTAAGTAAATTAAACCACAGATGAACACAGATAAACACAGATAGGAAAGCGCGATTAAAGCGCAAGTCGTTTAATTTCAACGCGGGGTTTGCCAAAGTTGATGAGTAAGCAGATTTTGAGGCTAGTAGCTTTGAGGTAGTTTAGGCATTGTGCGGTGTGAATGTCGTCTAGCCCCTTAACTGCTTTCAATTCGACCAAGACGCATCCTTCTACTACCAAATCGGCAATATATTCGCCCACAACTACACCATCGTAATAAACTTTAATCGGCACTTGCTGTTGAACCTTTAGCCCATTTTTCCGCAGTTCGTAAACAAACGCATTTTCATAAACCTTTTCCAGAAAACCACAGCCTAGGAATAAGTTTTAAATAACCTTACCCGTTAAGAGGCGGTCTCTGACCGCCGGTACTCGTGGCAGCGGCGGCGGTCAGAGACCGCCTCTTAACGATGGGTAAAGTTATTTTTGACCGAATTCTAAGATTCGATTATCCCAAAGTGCCATGCGGTGGAGTTTAAAGATTTGCTTTCCAGGCGTAAATCCGTGAAAATCCGTCGCATTCGTTTTTCCAAGAAAATTTAGTGAGGATTGCCCATGTCTGCACAAATCACGCAGCGCGATTTTGTCGAACTGACGGAAGACGTTTCCGCCAGCCCTTTGTGGAATCACGACCTGGCCCCGACGACGATAAAGGAGCGCACCTGGTCAACCTGGAACATCGCCGCGCTGTGGATTGGCATGAGCGTGGTGATTACGACCTACACGCTGGCCGGCGGGTTTATTGAGGCCGGCATGAACTGGTGGCAGGCGATGTTGACGATTCTGCTGGGCAATACCATCGTGCTTATCCCGATGTGTTTGAACGCCCACGCCGGCACGAAATACGGCGTTTCGTTCCCCGTGCTGTGCCGCGCCGCGTTTGGCACAAAGGGCGCGAATATACCGGCGATTCTGCGGGCGATTGTGGCGTGCGGGTGGTTCGGCATTCAGACGTGGATTGGCGGCACGGCCCTGGACGCGCTTTTCGGCGTATTGTGGCACGGCTGGAACGGCTTGTCCACCAACATCTTAGAGATTCCGTTGCACACTTGGGCGGCGTTCTTTCTCTTTTGGGGCGTGCAGGTTTTCATCATCATTCGCGGCATCGAAGGCATCAAGCACCTGGAAACCTGGGCCGCGCCGTTGTTGCTGTTCGGCGGGGCGGCGTTGC